>JANJTI010000072.1 GCA_024711185.1 Brevundimonas sp.
ACGCGTTTGTTGAATGTGGAGGCGGCTGCCATTTTATTCATCGAGCCTGCCAGTAAAAAACTTGAATTGCGCGCCAGCCTCGGCTTTTTTGGAGAATATCCATGCCCCACGCCGATCGATATCGGTGAAGGGTTGGCGGCAGGGGGCGTACCTGGCTGCCGGGGCGCGGACGCCGCGCAAGGTGACGGTGGCCGCCCTTCTGTCGCCGTTCGACAATCTGATCTGGACCCGCGACCGCACCGAGCGGCTGTTCGGGACGCGGGTGCGGCTGGAGATCTACACCCCCGCGCACAAACGGACCCACGGCTATTACGTGCTTCCCTTCCTGGAGGACGAGGCGATCACGGCGCGGGTCGACCTGAAGGCGGACCGGCAGGCCGGAGTCCTGCGGGTCCAGGCGGCGTGGCGCGAGCCCGACGCGACCGCGCAGACGGCGGAGCGGCTGGCCGCGGAACTGCGGCGGATGGCCGGCTGGCTGGACCTCGAAGGGGTGGCGACGACCGGCAGGGGCGACCTTGCCGGAGCCCTCGAAGGCGCGCTCGCCAGGTGACGATTTCGACGACGCCGAAAGCGCGAATTCAACCCGAAAAGCCCCGGAAGCGACAGGGATTGTGGAGACCAGCGGGGGTCATATCCGTGACAAGTCCGCGACTTGGGGGGGACCCGACGGCGACACGTCGGCTACGCGCCCCGGGATATGCGGCGCATGCGGGACGCCGCGAGGTCACACGTCGAATCGCACCCCCTGCGCCAGCGGCAGGTCGCGGCTGAAGTTCACCGTCTGGGTCTGGCGGCGCATATAGGCCTTCCAGGCGTCCGAGCCCGACTCGCGGCCGCCGCCGGTGTCCTTCTCGCCGCCGAAGGCCCCGCCGATCTCGGCCCCGGACGGGCCGATGTTGACGTTGGCTATGCCGCAGTCCGAGCCCCAGGCGGACAGGAACCGCTCCGCCTCCCGCACGGAGTCGGTGAAGACGCAGGAGGACAGGCCCTGCGGGACGGCGTTCTGCATCTCGACGGCCTGATCGAAGTCGGACCAGGTCAGGACGTAGAGGATGGGGGCGAAGGTCTCGTGCCCGACCACCGCGGTCTGGGCCGGCATGCGCACGATGGCCGGACGGACATAGACGCCGTCCCGGTCCAGCCGACCGCCGCCGGCGATCACCTCGCCGCCCTGCTCCACGGCCTGCGCCAGCGCCGCCTCGAAGGCTTCGCCGGCGTCCGCGTCGATCAGCGGCCCGACCAGCACCCCGTCCTCGCGCGGGTCGCCCACGGGCAGGGTTTCGTAGGCGGCCCTCAGCCGGGCGACGAGGGCGTCGGCCACGCTCTCGTGCACCAGCAGGCGGCGCAGACTGGTGCAGCGCTGGCCGCAGGTGCCGACGGCCGAGAAGGCGATGGCGCGCACGGCCATGTCCAGATCGGCCGAGGGGGCGACGATCATGGCGTTGTTGCCGCCCAGTTCGAGCAGCGAACGTCCGAGGCGGGCGGCGACGGTCTGGGCCACCGCCTTGCCCATGCGGGTCGAGCCGGTCGCCGAGACCAGCGGAATGCGCGGGTCCGCCGCCAGCGCCTCGCCGGCGTCGCGACCGCCGATCACCACCTGCGACAGCCCGTCGGGAGCGTCGCCAAAGCGGTCGAGGGCGCGCTGGAACACCGCCTGCGTCGCCAGCGCCGTCAGCGGCGTCTTCTCCGACGGCTTCCAGATCACCGGGTCGCCGCAGACGAGGGCGAGGCAGGCGTTCCAGGCCCAGACCGCGACCGGGAAGTTGAAGGCCGAGATGACCAGCACCGGCCCCAGCGGCTGCCACGTCTCGCGCATGTGGTGGCCCGGCCGCTCGCTGGGCAGGGTCAGGCCGTAGAGCTGGCGGGACAGGCCGACGGCGAAGTCGCAGACGTCGATCATCTCCTGCACCTCGCCGAGGCCTTCGGAGACGACCTTGCCGGCTTCCAGGGTCACCAGCCGGGCGAGGTCGGCCTTCGCCGCGCGCAACTCCTCGCCGAACAGGCGGACCAGCTCGCCGCGCCGGGGGGCCGGAATCCGGCGCCAGGCGCGGAAGGCTTCCGCCGCGCGCACGACGACCGGTTCGAGGTCCGGGGTCTCGGCCAGGCGTCCCGCGGTCGAGTCGTCGATCGGCGAACGCGCCTCGATCCCGTCCGAACTCCAGATCGGGCCGCCCGCGCCCAGTCGCTCAAGGATGGCCTTCGCCTCGTTCGCCGCCGTCATCGCCGTCTCCTGTCTGCGATGAGACGCCTAGACGGCCCCGCCATCGAAAAAAAGGGCCGCCCCCTTCGGGGCGGCCCTTCGTCAGCCGGCATGCGCCGGATCTACCAGCGTGACCAGCCGCCGCGGCCGAGACGGCGCTCGATGCCGCCAAGGCGGGCGTCGAGGATGGCGTATTCCCCCGCCGACAGGCCATTGCGGGCGTAGCGCCACTCGAGCTGGCGGTACTGATCCATCATGGCGGCGAGGCTGCGAGCCTCCATCCGGCCGGCGCCGCCGCTCCACGCGAGGCGGTCGATATACTGCGACACCCGATGCGCCCGGTGGGACAGGGCGTCGCCGTAGCCGTACCCGGGGCCGTAGCCATACCCGGGGGCGCGGCCGTAGGGCGAGCCGTAGCCGTGACCGTAGCCCGGCGAGCCGATGCTGATGCTGAAGCCGACGTTCTGGGCCAGAGCCGGCGTCGCGGCCATGACCGCGGTCGCCGCCACCGCGGAAAGCAGGGCCTTCCGGATCATGGAGAGTTTCATGGTTCGGTTCCTTCTGAACTCCTGAAAGGAGGGATGCCGCAGGGAACCACGCGCCGGCTGACCCGACCCTGAGGGGGCTGTTGTCTCCCAGGCATCCGGCGGAACCGGGGCCGGGGCCACGGGTTCTGTCGCCAACCCGACAGCAAGGAGATCGAGCGATGAAGGTCCGCGACATCATGAGCAAGGACGTGCAGGTGGCCCGGCCGGGCGACAGCCTGCAGCAGGTGGCGATGCGCATGCGCGACGGCGACTTCGGCTTCATGCCGGTGGCCGACGGCGACCGGCTGGTTGGCACCATCACCGACCGCGACGTCTGCATCCGCGCCATCGCCGAGGGCGCCTCCAGCTCGGCGCCCGTCGTCGAATACATCACCCGCGACCCGCACACGGCCCGCGCCGACGACGACCTGAAGGAGGTTCTGGAGGCCATGGGATCGCGGCAGATCCGCCGCATGCCGGTGCTGGACCGGGACGACCGGCTGGTCGGCGTGGTCTCGCTGGGCGACCTGTCGACGCGGGTGAAGGAGAAGTACGCCGGCGAGGCGCTGGAGGACATCTCCCGCCCCTGAGCGAGGACGGTTAACCCTTTCGCCAAACCCGGCGTTCACCGCGCCGCGCCATGCTTGTGATCGCGATAACCGGAGCGAAGCATGGCGCGCGCGCAATTCCAGAAGGGCCAGAAGGTCTGGGTCGAGTGTGTCGGCGCCTGGGCGCAGATCGAGAAGGTCCAGCCGGTCTGGGCCAAGGGCTTCGAGGAGCCCGTTCGCGTCACCTACGATGTCGGGCTGGGGCGCGAGTTCCTTGGCCATGAACTGATGCTGCCCATCGAGGACCCGGCGGCCGCCGCGGGCCAGAGCTGGCGGCTGATGCGGGCGCGCAACAAGTGGCAGACCGCCGAGGACACGGCGCACCATCCCTTCCCCGGCACCTATCCGGTGGTGGTCACCGACAAGGCCGACTGGGGCGGCTGGCGGGTGCCCGGCGCGGAATACGACCGCGACCCCGAGCAGATCGAGTTCCAGGCCCGCCTGATCGCCGCCGCGCCGCGACTGATGGCGCTGGCCGAACGCCTGACCGCCGCCGTGGACGACGCCCCCGAGGACGCGCCGCCGGAGGTCCAGGCCATGGCGCGCGAGGCCCGCGAGATCCTGAAGACGGTGACCGACGTGCTGGCGCCGCCGGCCGTGGAAGGAGCGGCCCCGGCTCATCGCGCCGCCTGAAACGGTTGATGAAAGGATAACCGTCCTCGACAGGAATCCGCGACGCAGCCTAGATTCAGCCATCGTCGTCGAATCGTCCGGGAGAGCGCCTTGCGGGGTGAAGACCGCCGCATAACACCGCAGGGACGACGGGCCGCCGACCGCGGAAAGGGTCCGCCGGCCTGGCTTCGCATCGCCATCTACGCACTGGTTCTGGCCATCGCCGCCCACGTGCTGCTGGTGGCCCGCGACGTCGCCGGGCCCAGCCCCGACGGCGTCAGCCTCGCCGACCTGTGGGTGCTGGGACCGCCGGTCGGCATCGGCCTGTTCACCCTCGTCGTCGTCTTCCTCATGGAGCAGCGCCAGCTCGGCATCAGCCGGGAGTGGGCGGCCTCGGAACGGCGCTTTCGCGGCG
>JANJTI010000082.1 GCA_024711185.1 Brevundimonas sp.
AGCCCTAAGCCCTAAGCCCTCGCCTGCTGCCTGACCCCTAGCTGACGTACCCCGCCTGCATCAGCTCGGCGATGTGGATGATGGCGACGGGGCGTTCGTCCTCGAGCACCAGCAGGGTGGCGATCCTGTTCTGGGTCATCAGGTCGATGGCGTCGCTCATGCGGGCGTCGGGCGCGACGACCTTGGGGCGGGGGCTCATGATGTCGCGGGCCTTCAGCTCCGAGACCCCGGGGCGGGCGAAGGCGCGGCGCACGTCGCCATCGGTGACGATTCCGGCCAGCCTGCCGTCGGCGTCGACCACGGCGGTCGCCCCCTTGCGCCCCTCGGTGATGGCCGAGACCACCTCGGCGAAGCTGGCGGTGGTCGGCACCGTCGCCGGCGCCGGCGGACGGTCGCCCATCCAGTCCTTCACGCTCTGCAGACTCATCCCCAGCTTGCCGCCGGGATGGTGCAGGCCGAAGGCCTCGGCGGTGAAGCCGCGGCGGTCCATCAGCACCATGGCCAGGGCGTCGCCAAGCGCCAGCGTCATCAGGGTGGAGGTGGTCGGGGCCAGGTTGTTGGGGCAGGCCTCCGCCACCTGCGGCATGGCGAGACAGACCGCCGAGTTGCGGCCGAGGAAGCTGTTCGGCCGCTGGGTCAGGCCGATGACCGGAATGCCCTCGCGCTGGCAGAAGATCAGCGGATCGCGCAGCTCGCGGCTCTCGCCCGAGTTGGAGATGGCCAGCAGGGTGACGTCCCTTCTCAGCATGCCGAGATCGCCGTGGCTCATCTCCGCCGGGTGAACGAAGAAGGCGTTCGTGCCGGTCGAGGCGAGGGTGGCGGCGATCTTGCCGCCGATGTGGCCGGACTTGCCCATGCCGGTGACCACGACATAGCCGGGCCGGGCCAGGATGATTTCGACGGCCCTGACCAAGTCGTCGCCGATGCCGGCTTCCAGCGCCTGCAGGGCGGCGACGTTGAGCCGCACCACCGCACGGGCTCGGTCGATCATGGCGGCAGGCTCGGCGGCGAGGGCGGGACGGGGCTCTGTCATGAGGCGGAATTGGCCCATCGCGCCGGATTGCACAATCCGGGGCCGGCGAACGCCGTGATGCTGCGCTGCATCGAAAAAAGCGACGCTTGGGGTCAACCCGATCCCGGGTTCCGCGTTAGGATCAGCCATGGGGACGTCATATCCGACCGTCGACGCCGCGGCCGCGGCGGTCGAAAACTCGCCGCACCTGCCGCAGCCGCCTGTCCGCCTTCGCCGGCCGGCTCTGTTCCTGGATCTGGACGGGGTGCTGGCGCCGCTGGCCGAAACGCCGGACGCGGTGGTCCCGCATCCGCGCCGCACCGCCGCCCTGAAAGCCGTCGCCGACCGGTTTGACGGACGGGTGGCGATCGTAAGCGGCCGCACCCTCGCCGAGGTCGACCGCATTTCCGAGTCCGCGTTGACGTCCGCCTCCGGCGTCCACGGCCTCGAGCGACGGCGGCCCGACGGTTCGGTCCACCGCGCCGAGCCGGCCGAGGGCGTACGGGTCGCCGTGGAGGCGTTCGAGGCGTTCGCCGCCCGCGTTCCGGGCGTGATTGTCGAGGACAAGGCGGTGTCCGCCGGCCTGCATTTCCGACAAGCCCCTCATGCGGCCGCGGCGGCCACCGCCCTCGCCCGTTGCCTGGCGACCGACACCGGCCTGGTCATGCAGCCCGGCACCGCCGTGATCGAACTGAAGACGCCCGGGACGGACAAGGGCACCGCCCTGACCACCTTCATGGGCGAGCCCCCGTTCGCCGGCGCTTGTCCGATCATGGTCGGCGACGACCTGACCGACGAACACGGCTTCCGCGCCGCGCAAGCGCTCGGCGGCTTCGGCGTTCTGGTCGGGCCGCCACGCGAAACCGCGGCCCGGTTCGGCCTTTCGGGCGTTGACGAGGTGCTGGACTGGCTGGAACGGCTCGAGGAGAGCGCATGAAGCCCGACCTGGACCTCGCCCCGATCGGCAACTGTTCGATCAGCGCCCTTATCGACCGCCGCGCCCGCTACGTCTGGGCCTGCGCGCCGCGGGTGGACGGCGACCCCGTGTTCTCGGCCCTGATGGACGGGATGGAGCCGGAACACGGCTTCTGGGACATCGAACTGGAGGGGCAGAAGCACGTCAGCCAGGCCTATGTCCGCAATACACCGGTCCTGCGCACGGTGTTGACCGCCGAAGATGGATCCTCGGTCGAGGTGATCGACTTCGCCCCGCGGCATCCCAAGCACAGCCGCACCTATCGGCCTCTGGCCTTCGGGCGGGTGGTCCGGCCGCTGCACGGTGCGCCGCGCATCCGCATGCGCCTGCGGCCGGCGGCGGACTGGGGCGCGCGTCCGGCGGAGCGCACGCACGGCTCCAATCACATCCGCTACCTGTGCAGCGACGTCACGCTGCGGCTGACCACCGACTGCCCCGTTTCGCACGTGCTCAACGAACGCATGTTCCGGCTGGAGCGGACCCTGACCTTCTTCCTCGGGCCGGACGAGGGGTACGACCAGGATGTGGGGCCGGGAGTCAGCGCCGCGCTGGAACGCACCGTCGCCTACTGGCAGGACTGGGTGCGAAAGCTCTACCTGCCGCTGGACTGGCAGGAGGCGGTGATCCGCGCCGCCATCACCCTGAAGCTGTGCGCCTACGAGGAGACCGGCGCGATCGTCGCGGCGATGACCACCTCGGTGCCGGAGTTCCCGGAGAGCGGCCGCAACTGGGATTATCGCTACTGCTGGATCCGTGACGCCTACTACGTGGTCCGGGCGTTGAACCGCCTGGGCGCGGTGGACATCCTCGAGAACTATCTCGGCTACCTGAGGAACCTCGTCGACGATTCCGCCGGAGGCCACGTGCAGCCGGTCTACGGCGTCGGGCTGGAGCCGGGCATCGGCGAACGCATCGTCGAGACGGTCGAAGGCTACCGCGGCATGAAGCCCGTGCGGGTCGGAAACCAGGCTCACGAGCATCTGCAGCACGACGTCTACGGCCAGATCGTGCTGTGCCTGGTGCAGGCCTTCTACGACCACCGGCTGATCCGACCGGGGACCGTGGAGGACTTCCACGCTCTGGAGAAGGTCGGCGAGCGGGCCTTCGCCATGCACGACCAGACCGATGCGGGTCTGTGGGAGTTCCGCACCATCGCGCGGGTGCACACCTATTCCTCGGTGATGTGCTGGGCCGCTTGCGATCGTCTCGCCAAGGCGGCGGACCATCTGGGGCTCGCCAGCCGGGCCGAAGTCTGGCGCGAGCGGGCGCGGATCATCCGCGAGCGGATCGAAACGGAGGCCTTCCTCCCGGACGAGGGCCGCTTTGCCGCCAGCTACGGCAACCGGGAACTGGACGCCTCGCTGCTGCAGCTGACCGACCTCGGCTTCCTCGATCCGAGGGATCCTCGCCAGGTGGGCACCTTCGAAGCCATCGAGCGCGACCTGAAGAAGGGCCCCTACCTGTTCCGCTACGTCGAGCCGGACGATTTCGGCGAACCGGAGACGGCGTTCAACTTCTGCACCTTCTGGTTCGTCGAGGCGCTGCACCTCAATGGCCGTACGGAGGAGGCGCGGGCGATCTTCGAGGAGATGCTGAGCCGCCGCACCCACGCCGGCCTGCTCAGCGAGGATATCTCGCTGGCCGATGGCGAACTGTGGGGCAACTATCCGCAAACCTACTCTCTGGTGGGCATCATCAACTGCGCGGTGCTGCTGAGCCGGTCGTGGAAAGACGTGCGATGAGCGTCTTCATGAGATCGGCGCGGAGCCTTTTCGCCGTTGGCGGGGTTGGCGCGCCATGAGCCGCCTGATCGTCGTCTCCAATCGCGTTTCTGCCCCGAAGGACCCGGCGGCCGGGTCCGCCGGCGGCCTGGCGATGGCCCTGTCGGCCGCGCTGCGCAAGTACGACGGGCTGTGGTTCGGCTGGTCGGGCGAGACGGTCGAGACGTTCGTTCCCGAGGCCAAGATCGAGGATCGGGCCGGCGTCACCGTCGCCCTGGTCGACCTCGAGGCCCAGGACGTCGAGGAATACTACAACGGCTACGCCAACAAGACGCTGTGGCCCCTGTTTCACCACCGGGTCGACCTGACCGAATACGAGCGATCTTATGGCGAAGGCTACGAGCGGACCAACGCCCGCTTCGCCGAGGTGCTGGCGCCGCTGGTCCAGCCGGACGACGTCATCTGGATCCACGACTATCACATGATCCCGCTGGCCAGGGACCTGCGGCGTCGCGGGGTGCGCAACCGAATCGGCTTCTTCCTGCACACCCCCTGGCCAGCGCGCCAGCTGCTGGTCACCCTGCCGCACCACCGGCGGCTGGTGGAGTCGATGTTCGACTATGACCTGATCGGCTTCCACACCCGCGAATGGCTGGACCTGTTCCGCGACTACGTCGCTTCGGAGCCCAGCGTGAACGGCAAGCTGCTGCCCAACGACGCGCTCGAGGCCTTCGGCAAGACGGTGCAGACCGGCGTCTTTCCGATCGGCATCGACGTGGACGGCTTCCTGGCGGCGCGCAACTCGACCCTGGGCGCCCGCACCTACGACCGGATGGCGGCGTCGGCGGCCTTCCGTTCGATGATCGTCGGCGTCGACCGGCTCGACTATTCCAAGGGGCTGGAGCAGCGCCTGCTCGGCTACGAACAGTTCCTGGCCGACAATCCCGACATGCGGGGCGAGGTCTTCCTGCTGCAGGTGACGCCGATCAGCCGCGACGAGGTCGACGCCTACCAGGACATCCGGGCGCGGCTGGACGCGCTGGCCGGCCGGATCAACGGCGAATACGCCGACATGGACTGGCAGCCGATCCGCTATCTGAACCGCACCTATCGGCGGGACCAGCTGGCCGGCATCTACCGCGCCGCCCGGGTTGGCCTGGTCACGCCCCTCCGCGACGGAATGAACCTGGTGGCCAAGGAATATGTGGCGGCCCAGAATCCCGAGGATCCGGGCGTGCTGATCCTGTCGCGCTTCGCCGGGGCGGCGGAGCAGATGGGCGAGGCCCTGCTGGTCAATCCCTTCAGCCGCGAGGAGCTGTCCGACGCCATCAAGCGGGCGCTGACCATGCCGCTGGATGAGCGCAAACGGAAATGGGCGGCGCTGATGCAGGTGGTGCGCGATACCGACGTGGGCCTGTGGCGGGACGATTTCGTCGCCTGCCTGCGAGCCATCGATCGGCCCGCGAACGGCGGAGATTCCGCCGTGCGCGCGGCCTGAGCCCGGCAGGCGACCGTCAGGCCACCTCGGCCAGCGGCGGCGGCGCGGCGTCCTTCGCGGCGGCCAGGAGATTCCCCGGCCGGTCCGACAGCCGCGCGAGCCAGACGTCCATCGCCGCGCTTTGCGGCGCGAATTCCCGACCCCACAGCATGGCCGAACCGACCATGACGTCCACAGCCGTGAAGCGGTGGCCCATCAGCCAGGGGCCGTGTTCCAGCGCACCCAGGACCCGGGCGTTGACCGCATCGTAGCGCTTGCGCGCCAGCGGATCGGCTTCGGTCTCGCCCCGGATGCGGCTCCAGTAGGCCGGCTCCATCTCGCCCGCGGTCCACGCCAGCCACGACAGGTAGGCGGCGCGCTCGGGCGACCCGACCGGCGCGCCGAGGTTCGCCTTGGGGAACAGGTCCGTGAGGTAGAGGGCGATCGCCGCCGATTCGGTCACCAGCGCGCCGTCATGGAGCAGGGCCGGGACCTTGCCGTCCGGGTGCGGATTGGCCGGATCGGCCTTGCCGGTCCCCGACAGGGCGCGAAAAATGTCCACGTACTCGATCTCGTACGACGCGCCGAGCTCCTCCAGCAGCCACACGATGCGGCCGGAACGCGACTGGGGGGCGTGAAACAGGGTCAGCATGATGTCTCTCCGGGATGGGGCGCTGTCGCGGCGGTCGGGTCCGGGGCTGCCAAGCGACCCGCGGCCGGCTCGGATTGACTACTGACATCCTGCTGACAGCATGCTGTCAGCAACCGTACGCAAGGGTGCCGCATGAGACGCGCCGACCGGCTGTTCCAGATCATCCAGGTGCTGCGCCGCTCGTCGCGGCCGGTGACGGCCGAGGTGATCGCCGCCGAACTCGAGACATCGAAGCGCTCGATCTACCGCGACATCGCCACCCTGATCGGTCAGCGGGTGCCCATCCGGGGCGAGGCGGGGGTCGGGTACGTCCTCGACGGCGGCTTCGACATGCCGCCGCTGATGCTGACCTCGGACGAGGTCGAGGCGGCGGTGCTGGGGGCGCAGTGGGTCGCCGGCCGCGGCGATCCGGCTCTTGCCCGCGCAGCTCGCGACCTGATCGCCAAGATCGCCGCCACCGTGCCGGAGCGTCTGCGCCCGGTGCTGCTGGAACCGGCCGTGGCCAGTCCGCCGGTCTGGGACGACCGCAAGCCGGACGTGCTGGACATGGCGCGGGCGCGAGCCTGGATCCACGCGGGTCGCAAGCTGGCGCTGCTCTACCGCGACGAGCGGGAGCGCGAGACCCGCCGCGTGGTCTGGCCGTTCCTCGTCGGCTATCGCGAGACCACGCGCCTGCTGGTCGGCTGGTGCGAGATGCGCGACGACTTCCGCACCTTTCGCACCGACCGGGTGGTGGCCGCCGACTTTCTCGACGAGCGTTACCCGGCGCGCCCGGCTGCGCTGCGGGCTCGCTGGACGGCGAAGATGGAGGCCGAGAAGGCCGCGTGGATCGCCGCCGGGCGACCGCCGCCGCCCCCCCTCCGCGATCCCGGCTGCCGTCAGTAGATTTCGATGAGGCCCGCCGCGCCGCAGCCGGACCGCCGTGCGGTCCGGCCGCTTTCCAGCATGGGCGCGGCT
>JANJTI010000092.1 GCA_024711185.1 Brevundimonas sp.
CGGGCTTCCAACTTCCTCGCCGAGGCCTCGGCCCTGACCACCGGCGACCTGGTCGTCCACCTCGACCACGGCATCGGCCGCTACGAGGGCCTGAAGACGCTGGAGATCCAGGAGGCGCCGCACGACTGCCTCGAGCTGCTCTACGCCGGCGAGTCGAAGCTCTATCTGCCGGTCGAGAACATCGACCTGCTGACCCGCTACGGGACCGACGCCGACGGGGTGCAGCTGGACCGGCTGGGCGGGGCGGGCTGGCAGGCGCGCAAGGCCAGGGCCAGGGAACGGCTGCGGGCCATGGCCGAGGGGCTGATTGCGCTGGCCGCCAAGCGGGCGCTGCGCCGCACCGACGCGGTGGAGCCGCCGCACGGCCTGTTCGACGAGTTCTGCGCCCGCTTCCCCTACGAGGAGACAGAGGATCAGCTGAACGCCATCGCCGACGTGCTGGAGGATCTCGGCAAGGGCGTGCCGATGGACCGGCTGATCTGCGGCGACGTCGGCTTCGGCAAGACCGAGGTGGCCCTGCGCGCCGCCTTCGTGGTGGCCATGAGCGGCCAGCAGGTCGCCGTGGTCTGTCCGACCACCCTGCTGGCGCGACAGCACTTCAAGACCTTCTCCGAGCGTTTCGCCGGCTGGCCGGTCAAGGTCCGCCACCTGTCGCGCATGGTGACGGCGAAGGACGCGGCCGAGACCCGCGCCGGGCTGAAGGACGGCAGCTTCGAGATAGTGGTCGGCACCCATGCGGTGCTGAGCGAGCAGGTCGGCTTCAAGGACCTCGGCCTGGTGATCGTCGACGAGGAGCAGCACTTCGGGGTCAAGCACAAGGAGAAGCTGAAGACCCTGCGCGCCGACGTGCACCTGCTGACGCTGACCGCCACGCCGATCCCGCGCACCCTGCAGATGGCGCTGTCGGGCATCCGCGAGATGTCGATCATCGCCACGCCTCCCGTGGATCGCCTGGCGGTGCGGACCTATGTCACCCCTTGGGACCCGGTGCTGGTGCGCGAGGCCCTGCTGCGCGAGAAGTATCGCGGCGGCCAGGCCTACTATGTCGCGCCGCGGCTGAAGGACCTGCCCGACATCGAGCGCTTCCTGCGCGAGCAGGTCCCCGAGGTGAAGTTCGTGGTCGGCCACGGCCAGATGACGCCGACCCAGCTGGAAGACGTGATGAGCGCCTTCTACGACGGCCAGTACGACGTGCTGGTGTCGACGACGATCGTGGAGAGCGGTCTCGACATTCCCACCGCCAACACCCTGGTCGTGCACCGCGCCGACATGTTCGGCCTGGCCCAGTTGTACCAGATCCGCGGCCGGGTCGGCCGGGCCAAGGCGCGCGCCTTCGCCTATCTGACCACGCCCAACGAGAAGCCGATGAGCCTGTCGGCCGAGCGGCGGCTTCAGGTGCTGCAGTCGCTGGACAATCTGGGGGCGGGGTTCCAGCTGGCCAGCCACGATCTCGATCAGCGCGGCGGCGGCAACCTGCTCGGCGACGAGCAGTCCGGCCACATCCGGGAGGTAGGGGTGGAACTGTACCAGCAGATGCTGGAGGACGCCGTCGCCAGCCTGAAGGCGGAGGGCGAGGGGGCGGAGATCGACCGTGGCTGGTCGCCAGCGATCAACGTCGGCGCGGCGGTCCTCATTCCGGAGGAGTACGTCCCGGATCTCAACGTGCGCCTGAGCCTCTACCGGCGCCTGTCGGACGCCGAGAACAGCGAGAGCCGCGAGGCGCTGGCGGCCGAGCTGATCGACCGCTTCGGCCCGCTGCCGGACGAGGCCAGGCAACTGCTGCGCATCGTCGGGATCAAGGCCAACTGCAAGACGGCCTGCATCGAGCGCATCGACGTCGGGCCCAAGGGCGCGGTGCTGACCCTGCGCGACAACAGCTTCCCCAATCCGGCCGGGCTGGTCGGGCTGATCCAGAAGAACCACGCCTACTGGAAGATCCGCCCGGACCAGAAGATCGTGGTCAAGGGCGACTGGGACACGCCGGAGGATCGGCTGAAGGTGGCGGAACGGATCACCGCCGACCTCGCCCGGGTGGCGAAGGCGGCCTAGCAGCCCGGGGCGGCGGTCTCGAAGCGTTCGTCCCACCAGGCCTGCCAGCGGGCCTGCAGGTCGGCGAGAGCCTGCTCCGGCAGGTCGTAGGTGGTCAGCGTCAGCATGACGAAGCCGCGAGGGTGCTTTTCCGAGGGCGGCTGGTCGACGACGACCAGAAGGCCGTCGCCCCAGGCGTCGACGGTGACGCCGGTCTGGTGGCGGGCCGTGAACCAGACCTCGCCGCCGGCGTCCGCTTCGGGCCCAAGCGGGCCGGACCACGGCTCGCCGGCGGCGGGGGCGGCGTCGAGGCCGAGCAGGCTGCGTCCGAGCCGGTCCGCGCGTGGCGGGCCGGAGAAGAACAGGGTGCGGCGCGGCTTCAGATCGTGGCGGGCGAAGGCGAAGGCCAGCTGCCAGGTGAAGGAGATCCAGCCCTCGATCATGCCGTCGAAGACGTCGCTCCAGTCGCCGGCGGGCGCGGAGCGCACCACCCGCACCACGCTGGAGTCGCCGCGGGCCTCGACCTCGTAGCGGTCGTTGACGCCCTCGAAGACCACCGTCCGGGTCGCCGCGTCGGCCTTCGCATGGGTGACGAAGATGAAGTCGATCTCGTCCTTCAGGCTGTCGGCCTCCCAGCCGAACCAGTCCCGGATCTTCGCCGGATCGCGCAGGGCGTCCCACACTGCGTCGGCGGGGGCGGGGACGGTGACCTCGACGAGGACGCGGTCCTCCATGGGTGCGGGGGCGTCTGTCATGGGGATCCTCAGTTCCTTGCAGGCGTGGGCCGTTTGACGGCGGGATGGGCGGCCGCGGTCAGGCGGAAGCGGCGGCCGGCGGGGGCCGAGTACTTGCGGGCCAGCGCGGCGACGGCTTCGGCCAGTTCGTCGGAGAAGGCGTCGAAGTCAGCCGGGGCGCCGAAGCTCACCTCGGCCTCGACGGTGAGGGTCAGCAGGCGCGCGCCCTCGGCGGCGGCCGCGTCCCGCATGCGGGCGACGTCCCGCACCATGGCCGACGCGGCGGCGATCAGATGGCCGCTGGCGTGGCGGTCCTGGGCGTCGACGGTGTCCGGGTCTGCCGGCGCCTGCAGCAGCGCCGGGTCCAGGACATAGGCTCCGGCGGCGACGAACAGCTTCTCGACGAATCCGCGCTTGCGACGCTCGCCGGCCGGACGGACCAGTCCCGCCGTCTCAAGGGCGCGCAGATGATAGCCGACCTTCTGCCGCGGCATGTCGAGCCGTTCCGCGAGGCCCGCGGCAGAGGCCGGCTCGGCGAGGGCGGCCAGGATGCGCCGGCGGATCGGAGCCAGCGCGAGGTGGGCGGCGTCCTGGTCGTCGAGCAGGGCGCAGGGGCGCGGCGTCATGCGCCCACCCTCCATTAGACAAATCGAATTGTCAAATCAGGATCGACCGATGTCGGCGCGGGCGCGCTCCAGGGCGGTCGCCGGAGACTCCTCCGGGCCGATCTCGCTCACGCCGACCTCGAACTCGACCACGAACGGCGGATGCTCCGGGCCGGCGTCGAAGGCGGTGCACCCGATGACGGCGGCGATCCGGTCCGCGGCGATGCGGGCGGAGGGCCCCCGGGTGGCGGGGAGGGCGAGAGCGAAGACGTCGGCGGCGAGGCGCGCTGCGGTGTCTTCCGTCCGGATCAGGCGCGAGACCATGGCGCCGACCTGGGGCAGGGCCCGGTCCAGCCAGCCCCCGGCACGGGCGGCGGCGACGGCCTCGGTGTCGGCGACGCGCAGGACGGCTACGGACAACGGCCGACGCCGTAGCCGGGCGCCTTCGACCACGCGCGCCAGATGAGCCGCGAACAGCTCCGGCGTGAACAGACCGGTCGCCGGATCGGTCAGTCCGCTGCCGCGGGCGCCCTCGAGGGTGCGACGGATGGCGACATGGCGTCGATGGGCGCGGGCGAGGGCGACGATGCGCTCGGCGGTCTCCTCCTCCGGCGTGTCGGCGGCGGCGACGTCGGAGAAGCCGCGGTTGTACAGCTCCGCCAGATTGATCTCCGCCGCGCCGCGCAGGTAGAGCACGGCGGGCACGTGGTAGAGGCGGGTGTTGCGCTTCATGCCCGAGGCGATGGACAGCGCCGGCGCATGATCCTCGGCGCCCCACAGCACGGCGGCGTCGAACGGCCGCTCGTGCAGATAGTCGAAGGCGGTGTAGGGCGTCGGCGCGGCGACAACGTCGCAGCCGAGCGTCGTCAGGGCGTTGGAGAGGGCGAGGAACCGCCGGTCGGGCTTGCCCGCGGCGAGGACGCGCAGCGGCGTCTGATCGGGTTCGGCGACCGGCAGCGGATCGCCCCGGGCCGCGAAGGTGGCCTCTCGCAGGGCGACTTCCTCCTCGGCGATCGCGGAGCGGACCAGATGTTCGAGCCTGAGCGCGGCCTGGGCCGCGTGCGGAGGCGTCGACATCGCGATCTCGACCGATCCCGTCTGCCACCCGACCGCCTCCGCACCGATGGCGAGCACCGGCAGGCGGCGGGGGGACACCGACCGGCGCATCGCCTCGACGCCGGCCTGGGCGTCGGTGACACGGCTGTCGAGGATGACCGCCTCGAGCGGCCAGTCGATCAGGACCTGAACCGCGCCCGCCAGCGAGCGCGCCGTCACCGTCCGCCAGCCGACGGAGTCGAGACCCTGGCACAGGGGCCCGACCAGGCCATCGTCAGGGGCGACGACCAGAATGCGCGGATCGGAAGCCAACGGGAAATCTCCAGACGCCCCAGCCCCGGGCTGTCTTCAGGTGCAGGACCATAGCGACGACGCCCGTGGAGAGGCAACGGCTCACGCAGGTTTGTCCCCGCGTCGCCGCCACGACATGGTTTCCCGGCGGGAGAATTGCGTTAAGGAGGACGCCTGTCGGGTCGGTTGGGGAACCGGGTGAACACAACTTCCGAACGGGGCGCCGGGGTGCGATGGACGGCGCCTGGCCACTGGGGCCGACTGGCGGCGAAGGCCTTCGCCCGCAGCTGGGGCCGCGACGTCATGCTGTACACGGGCGGGGTGTCGTTCTTCGCCCTGCTCGCCGTCTTCCCGGCGATCGCCATCCTCATCGGCTTCTACAAGGCGGTGCTGAGCATCGGCCAGGTCAGCGAACAGGCGGCGGCGCTGGCCGACGTGATGCCGTATGCCGCGCGGGCCATCTTCCTGCAGGAGATCTCGCGCCTGGCCAACGCTTCGGCCAGCACCGTGTCGACCCAGAGCTTCCTCGCCCTCGTCATCGGCGGCTACGCCGCGCATCGCGGCTTCAAGGCCCTGTTGGCGGGGCTGAACCTGATCCACGACGAGACCGAGCCGCACGGCTTCTTCAGGTTCAACCTGCTCGCCTTTTTCGTGGCGCTGTTCGCCTTCGCCCTGTTCACGGTCGTGTCGGGGGCCGTCGTCACGTCGCGGCTGCTCAAGCACGCCGGCCCGGGCGAGGCGGGGGGCGGTCTGCCGGCGAACGGCCTCTGGCCCGCCCTCGGCCTGGTGGTGGGGCTGACGCTGCTCTACCGCTACGCCATGTCCCACCGCACGCCGGTGGCGTGGGGCCCCTCGATCACCGGGGGCGTGATCGCGACCGTGTTCTCGACCATCTCCTCCTGGCTGTGCGCCATCTACGTCGAGCAGATCGCTCCGCTCGGCGCCACCTACGGCTCGGTCGGCGCCGTCGTGGTGCTGCTGATCTGGCTGTCGTGGAACGTCAACGCCATCTTCTATGGCGGCGCCTTCGCTACGGAGATGGAGATCGCCGCCCGCTCGAGGGACGCGCCTCAGTTGCCGGAAGCGCCGGAGGAGGCCGCTTCGGACCGGGTGGTCAGCCTGTCGGCCCGACGGGCGTCTCGACCACGATAGACAGTACCCTGTCGGTCTCCTCGATCGAGACGACCCGGCCGCCCAGTTCCTGCATCAGGTACGGCACGTCGATGCGGGCCATGGGGTCGGTGGCGAGCAGGGTCACGCGGCTGTTCGCCGGCGCAGCGCGCAGGGCCTTCTGAAGCTTCAGACTGGGCGTCGGGCAGCGGTGGCCGCGGGCGTCGACGATCATGCGCCGATCCGGTCAAGCAGCAGGCCCAGCGCCGTCCGGACGCTCTCGAGCCGCACAGCCTCGCGGCCGATGTCGCCGAAGCGATGCTCGACATGTACCACGCCCAGCGGGCCGGCGGCGGCGAAATGGACAAGTCCCACGGGCTTCTCCTCCGACCCGCCTCCCGGGCCTGCGACCCCGGTGACGGCCACCGAGACGTCGGCTCCGGAGTTCCGCAGCACGCCTTCGGCCATGGCCCGCGCGACCGCTTCCGAGACGGCGCCGCGCGACTCGATGACCTCGGGGGAAACGCCCAGCATCCCGGTCTTGGCGGCGTTGCTGTAGGTGACGAAGCCGCGATCGAGCACCGCCGACGAGCCGGGAACCGCGGTGATCGCGGCCGCCACAAGGCCGCCGGTGCAGCTCTCGGCGCAGGCGACGGTCAGCCCCCGGGCCGCGCCTGCCTCGACCACGCGTCGCGCCAGCGCCTGGATGTCGTAGGAGAACATGAGGTCCTTTCCGAACCCGTCGCGAGTCACGCTAGGGTCGCGACACGCCGGGTCGGCGGCATCATACGGGGCGGGCATGAGCGAGACCACCATCGACACGGCGCCGGCGGCGCCCGCCGACCGCCTGACCCCCGTCCTGTTCGCCGTCGCCATCTTCACCTCGGCCTCGCTGGTGTTCGTCGTCCAGCCGATGGTGACCAAGCTGATCCTGCCCATGCTCGGCGGTTCGCCGGCGGTGTGGAATACGGCCATGGTGTTCTTCCAGGCCGCGCTGCTCGCCGGCTACGGCTACGCCCACCTGCTGCAGCGGATCGGCTCGATCAAGGCGCAGGTCGGCGTCCACCTCGCGCTGCTGGCCGCCGCCGGCCTGTTCCTGCCGCTGCAGGTCAACGGCCTCCTGGGCGCCCCGGACCCGGCTGCGCCGATCCTGTGGCTGCTTTCGACGCTGGCGTTGTCCGTCGGCGCTCCGTTCGCCGTGCTGTCGGCGACCGCCCCCTTGCTGCAGGCGTGGTACGCCCGCGTCCGGGCAGGCCACGCGGACGGCAGGAATCCGTACGTCCTCTACGCCGCCTCCAACCTCGGCAGTTTCCTGGCCCTGTTGTCCTATCCGGCGCTGATCGAGCCGCTGGCCACCCTCTCCGGCCAGCGCCTGGGCTGGACCGCGGGCTACGCCGCCTTCGGCCTGATGGTGGTGGCGTTGGCGCTGGTCGTCTGGCGGCGTCGCGTCGATCGCAGCGTGGAGCCGGCGCCGCTGGCCCGATCGGCCCCGATGTCGTGGCGCGACCGGGGCGTCCTGATCCTCCTCGCCGCCGCTCCGTCCAGCCTGATGCTGGGCGTCACCGCCCACCTCTCGACGGACGTCGCCTCGGCGCCCTTCCTGTGGGTAATCCCCCTGGCTCTCTACCTGCTGACCTTCGTCATCGCCTTCCAGAACCGGCCGTGGATTCCGCTGCCCGTCACCCTGGCCGTGCAGGGCGCGGTCGGCGCCGTGGTGGTGCTGATCGTCGCCTTCCGGTCCGCCAACTGGGCGATGGCCTTCGGGATCCACCTGGTCGCCTTCTTCTTCGCCGCCCTGATGTGCCATCAGCTGCTGGCGGCGCGACGCCCGCCACCCGACCGCCTGACCGAGTTCTACCTGTTGTTGTCGGTGGGCGGGGTGGTCGGCGGCGCGTTCACGGCCCTGCTCGCCCCGGTCATCTTCAACATGGTCTGGGAATACCCGCTGGTGCTGGTGCTGGTCGGGCTGGCCCGCCCGTGGGGCAGGGGACCGCTCAGCCGCGGACAGGTCGCCCTGCTGCTCGTCGCCGCCATCGTCGCCCTGTCGCCGGTGCTGCTGTCGCTGTGGCTGAACGCCAACGACGAGGCGCGCGGGGCCTTCTACCGGATATTCCCCGCCGGCATGGGTCAGCTGGCCATGATCATGCTGATCCCGGCGGCGATCTGCGCCTTCCTGCTGCGCGGGCGGGCGCTGGCTTTCACCGGCGTGCTGGTGATGATCACCCTGTCGGCGCAGTGGATCGCCCGCGGCTATGACTGGAGCTGGTCCGATCGCAGCTTCTTCGGCGTCATGCGGGTGGCCAATGCGCCCGATCCGATGCTGGGCGGCGACGTGCACGTGCTGATGCACGGCACGACCCTGCACGGGGCGCAGGCGCGCAACGAGCTGAACGAATGCGCCCCGACCCTCTACTACAACACCGCCACGCCGATCGGTCAGTCGGCCCTCATGGTGCAGCGGCGCGGCCCGGCCCGGATCGGGGTCGTGGGGCAGGGCTCCGGCGCCATGGCCGCCTACAAGCGTCCCGTGGACCGCATGACCTTCTTCGAGATCGACCCGATGGTCGACGCCCTGTCCCGCGACCGGCGCTGGTTCAGCTACATCTCCGACTGCGCGGAGGGTCCGATCGACACCGTGCTGGGGGACGCCCGCCTGACGCTCGCGGACCAGCCGGCCGGCAGCTACGACCTGCTCATCATCGACGCCTTTTCCTCGGATGCGGTGCCAACCCATCTGCTGACGGAAGAGGCCATCGCCGGCTATCTCCGGCTGCTGAAGCCCGACGGAGTCGTGCTGCTGCACCTGTCCAACCGGAACCTCGAGATCACCCTGCCGGCCATTGCGGCGGGTCAGGCCCTCGGCGTGCCCAGCCTGCACCAGATCTACTACGAGAGCGGCACGGCGGCCGAGATGGCCGAG
Organism: Brevundimonas sp.; assembly: GCA_024711185.1. Taxonomy (GTDB): domain Bacteria; phylum Pseudomonadota; class Alphaproteobacteria; order Caulobacterales; family Caulobacteraceae; genus Brevundimonas. Next base: position 8,745 of record JANJTI010000092.1, read on the forward strand.
GCCTCGACCGAGGCCGTGGTCCTCGGCCGCAGCGAGGCGGCGCTGGCCGACTTCCGCGCCGACCCGCGCTGGAAGACGACCCGGGAGACCTCGGTCCGGCCGTGGAACGACGACTACGTCAACCTGATCGGCGCCCTGTGGCGCAGCTGGTATCCGCCGCCCGAGCGACCGTTCTAGGCGTCCGGCAGTTCGACGGTCGCCACCGCCTGGGCCGCCAGACCCTCGCCGCGGCCGGTGAAGCCGAGGCCCTCGGTCGTCGTCGCCTTGACGCTGACGGCGTCGAGCGGAAGCGAGAGCAGTTCGGCCAGCCGCTCGCGCATCGCCTCCCGATGCGGCTTCACCTTCGGGCGCTCGCAGATCAGGGTCACGTCGACGTTGACCAGCCGGCCGCCGCGGGCGTGCAGCCGCTCGACGGCGTGGATCAGGAAGCGGTCCGAGGACGCGCCCTTCCACTGCGGGTCGGTCGGGGGGAAGTGATCGCCGATGTCGCCGTCGCCCATGGCCCCGAGCACGGCGTCGGTCAGGGCGTGCAGCCCGGCGTCGGCGTCGGAGTGGCCGATCAGGGTCTGGTCGTGGGGCAGCTCGACGCCGCACAGCCAGACGGCGTCGCCCGGGCCCCAACGGTGCACGTCGAAACCCGTGCCGACGCGGGTGCGGCGGGGGATCAGGGCCTCAGCCATGGCGAAATCCTCGGGATAGGTCAGTTTCAGCAGACGGGGGTCGCCGGGCACGAGGCGGACGCGACCGCCCGCCTGCCTGACCACAGCCGTCTCATCGGTGGGAGCCTCGTCTCCGGCCCAGGCGGCGTAGGCCTGCTCTATGGCGCCGCGGCGGAACACCTGCGGCGTCTGGAGGCGCCACAGATCCCGCCGGTCGACAGTCTCCTGCATGATGTCGTGCGGATCGGCGCGGCGCAGGCTGTCGGCGACGGGCAGGGCGAAGGCGAAGCCGTCGGCGTCGGGCCGGATCAGTTCGGCCTTCATCGCCCAGATCCGCTCGCGCGTCAGGAGGGGCCGGGCGGCGTCGTGGATCATGACCCACTGTTCGGGACCGCACTGCAGGGCCGCCAGGCCGGCCCGGACCGACTCGGCCCGGGTGGCTCCGCCCTCGACCACGCGCCAGCCCGGCAGGCCGCGCAGGGCTTGCCCGGCCTGCTCCTGTTCGCCCCGGGGAACGACGACGACGATCTCCATCGCCCCACCTGCCGCCAGCATGGCTTCGACGGGCCATCGGACCACGGGCTTGCCGCCCAGAAGCCGCCACTGCTTGTCGCCGCCCGCGCGCGAGCCGGAGCCGGCGGCGACGATTATCCCGGAGAATTCCATGCGGCCTTCTAATCGCCGCTGTTGCGCTTGACGAGAGGACCCTCCGGCGGCGGTAAGGGCCGATGAGAGCAGAAATCCAGATCGGCGACGTGACGGTGCCCGGCCGGGTGCTGACCGCGCCCATGACCGGCGTGACCGATCTGCCGTTCCGGCGGCTGGCCAGCAGACTGGGAGCGGCCTACGTCGCCACCGAGATGGTCGCCGCCGCCGAGCTGGCCCGCGCCCGGCCGGACGTGGTGCGCCGCGCCGCCGTCGGAGAGGGCCTGCCGCTGACGGTGATCCAGCTGGTCGGCGGCGATCCGGCCGCCATCGCCGAGGGCGCGCGGATGGCCGAGCGGGCCGGCGCCGACATCATCGATCTGAATTTCGGCTGTCCCGCCAAGGAGGTCACCGGCGCCGCCTGCGGCTCGGCCCTGATGCGCACGCCGGATCTCGCCTGCCGGATCATGGAGGCGGCTGTCGCCGCTACCTCCCGGCCGGTGACCGTGAAGATGCGCCTCGGCTGGGACGACGCCAGCCGCAACGCGCCCGAGCTGGCCCGGCGGGCGGAGGAGATCGGCGTCCGGGCGGTGACCGTGCACGGCCGCACCCGGCAGCAGTTCTACACCGGGGTGGCGGACTGGGCCGCCGTGGCCGAGGTCAAGGCCGCGGTGGGCGTGCCGGTGATCGTCAACGGCGACATCGTCACCGCGGGAGATGCGCGGGCCGCGCTGGCGCAGTCGGGCGCGGACGCCCTGATGCTCGGTCGCGGCGTCTACGGACGGCCCTGGCTGGCGGCGCATCTGGAGCGGGCGCTGGCGGACGGGACGGTGCTGCGCGAGCCGGATCGCGAGGCGCGCCTGGCCATCGTGATCGAACATCTGCGGGCCTCGGTCGCCTTCTACGGCCTGCCGCTGGGGCTGAAGACGTTCCGCAAGCATCTCGGCTGGTACGTCACCCAGGCGCCGTGGCCGGCCGATCCGGACGAACGGCGCAGCGCCAAGGCGCGACTGTGCCGGCTGGAATCGCCGGAGGAGGTCGAGGCGGCGCTGGGCGCCCTCTGGCGGCCAGTGACGCATTCCGGCAACTGCGCTGTTGATATCCAGCCACAGTTGGCGGAAGCTGGCGGGGCATGACCGACACGCCAGCCGCCGAGCAAGCGCAGGACCCCGCCGCCCGCGGCGCGGCGCGCTGGTTCGCCGGCTGGTCCGAGGATCGACGCCGGCACATCTTCCTTGCCGCTTACGTCGTCGCATTCCTGATCAGCGGTGCGGCGATCTGGTTGCTGGCCACCGCGCCCGGCGGCGGGGGCGAGGGCGCGCGCGACCGCGCCAGCCAGGCCGTGCTGACGGTGCTGGGCCTCAACCTGATCCTGATCGGCCTGCTCGCCGTCGTCATCGGGCGGCGGGTGCTGGTGCTGGTGCAGCGCCGGACGCACGCCGGGGCGCGGCTGCACCTGCGCTTCGTGACCCTGTTCTCGCTCGTCGCCCTTGTCCCGGCGGTGACCATCGCCCTGGTGTTCGGCGTGCACGTCAACCGCGGTGTCGACCAGTGGTTCAGCAACACCGTGCAGACCGCGGTCGACAACGGCGCCGACATCGGGCGGGCGTACACGGCCGACGTCTCGGCCCAGATGGACGGCGACCTGGCCGTGATCGCCGAGCAACTGGAAGGCGTGCGCCCGCTGTTCGACAGCCGGATCCAGTTCTCGGACGCCCTGAGCCAGGTCGGGGAGCTGTTCGGCTACCCGGCCATCTACATCCTGGGCGGGCAGGGGGAGGTGCTGGCCAGCGGCGAAGGCCCGGGCGCCCCGCCCTATATCGCGCCCCCCGTCGCTGCGCTCGAGGAGGCGAGGGGCGGGGAGGAGCCGTCCGTCCAGCAGGTTTCGCAGAACCCGGACGCGGTGCGGGGGCTGATGGCGTTCCCGGCGTATGGCGACGCCTACCTGTACGTCGCACGTCCCCTTCGGCCGGGCCTGATCGCTCAGCTGGCGGCCGCCGAACAGTCGATCGTCGCCTACCGCGAGGCCAAGGCCAGCCGTGAGCGCATCCAGGCCGCCTTCGCCCTGAGCTATCTCGAAACCGCCCTGCTGGTGCTGGTCGGGGCCGTCTGGCTGGGGATGTCCGCGGCCAGCGCCATTTCGGGGCCCATCGGACGGCTGGTCGAGGCCGCCGGCCGCGTCGCCGGCGGGGACCTGTCGGCGCGGGTGAACGACAGCGAGGGCCCGGGCGAGATCCAGACCTTGTCCACCGCCTTCAACCGGATGACCGGCGACCTGGAAGCCCAGCAGGCGGCCCTCCGCGCCGCCAGCGAGGAGGCGCGCGGACGTACCGTCTTCATCGAGACCGTGCTGTCCGGCGTCTCGGCCGGCGTGATCGGCGTCGATCGCCGGCGGCGCGTCTCCGCGATCAACGACAGCGCCGTCGAGCTGCTCGGCATCGCGGACCCCGATATCATCGGGCGCCCCCTGGGCGAGGTGTCGCCGGAGCTCAGTGAACTGGCAGGCCGGGCCGAGGCGCACATCGAGGAGGAGATCGACGTCGCCCACGCCGGTGAGACCCGCCGGCTGCGCGTGCGCATCGAGGGTGGCCTCGGCGGCGAGATGGTGCTGACCTTCGACGACATCACCCGCCTGGTCACCGCCCAGCGCAACGCCGCGTGGCGCGACGTCGCCCGCCGAATCGCCCACGAGATCAAGAACCCGCTGACGCCGATCCAGTTGTCGGCCGAACGCCTGCGCCGGCGCTATCGCAAGCAGGTGGGCGAGGACGTCGAGGTGTTCGACCGCTGCACCGAAACCATCATACGGCAGGTGGGCGATATCGGCCGCATGGTCGACGAATTCTCCTCCTTCGCCCGCATGCCCGCCCCCCGGTTCACCGCCGAAAACCCGGCCGAATTGCTGCGCGAGGCCGTGTTCGCCCAGCGGGTGGCCGCGCCGGCGATCGGGGTCGAACTCGTCGAGCCGCTCCCGAAGGTCGTGCTGCACGCCGACGGCCGCATGGTCGGACAGGCCCTGACCAACATCCTCAAGAACGCCGGCGAGGCCGTGGTTGCGCGTCGGGACGCCGCGCCGCGGGCGGACGACGAGGCCCGGCCCGGCATCCTGGCCCGGCTGCACGTCGAGGAGGGGCAGGTCGCCTTCATCGTCGAGGACGACGGCTCCGGCCTGCCGGCGCGCGACCGGGACCGTCTGACCGAACCCTATGTGACCACGCGCGAGAAGGGCACGGGCCTGGGCCTCGCCATCGTCAAGCGCATCTGCGAGGAACACGGCGGCGAGCTGAGGCTGGCCGACGCCGAGACCCTGTCCGGCGCGCGCGTGTGTCTGATCTTCCCCCTGAAGGCGGCCGTCGCGGCCGGGAGCAAGGGCGCCTCGGCGTCGACGACTCCCGCCCGCGCGGTCGCGGAATAGCGAGGCGTCATGCGATCCACGGGAGCCGATATTCTGGTCGTCGACGACGAGGCCGACATCCGCGAGCTGGTCTCCGGCCTGCTCGAGGACGAGGGGCACGCGGTGCGGGTGGCCGCGAACTCGGACGAAGCGCTCGCCGCCATCCGCGCGCGCAAGCCGTCGCTGGCCCTGCTCGATATCTGGATGCAGGGCGGCGGCCTCGACGGACTGGAGCTGCTCGACCTGATCAAGGAGCTCGACCCCGACCTGCCCGTGGTCATGATCTCGGGCCACGGCAACATCGAGACCGCCGTCAGCGCCCTTCAGCGCGGGGCCTACGACTTCATCGAAAAACCTTTCAAGTCCGACCGCCTGGTGGTCGTGGTTCAGCGGGCGCTGGAAGCCTCGCAGCTGAAGCGCGAGAACCGCCGGCTGCGCGCCCAGGTGGCGGCGCCGACCGGCCTGATCGGCAGGTCCGCGGCGGCCCAGACCCTGCGCAGCACCATCGCCAAGGTCGCCCCGGCCAACAGCCGGGTGCTCATCTCGGGGCCGCCCGGCTCGGGCAAGGAGCTGGTCGCCCGCCAGATCCACGAGGCCAGCGCCCGCGCGCGGAGCGAGTTCGTAGCCATCGCCGCCGCCGGCATGACTCCCGAGCGGCTGGACGTCGAGCTGTTCGGCGAGGAGGGCGTCGACGGCCGGCCGCGCAAGATCGGCGTGTTCGAGCGCGCCCACGGCGGCACCCTGTATCTCGACGATGTCGGCGACATGCCGCGCGAGAGCCAGAGCCGGGTGCTGCGCGTCCTGGTCGAGCAGCGCTTCCGCCGCGTCGGCGGCGAGCAGGACGTGCAGGTTGACGTGCGGGTGATCACCTCGACCTCGCGGGACCTGAAGGAGGAGATCGCCGCCGGCCGTTTCCGCGAGGATCTGTTCCATCGGCTGAACGTGGTGCCGATCCGGGTGCCGGCGCTGGCCGAGCGCCGCGAGGACATCGCCGAGCTGGTCGAGTACTTCATCGAGAGCCTGGCGGCCTCGCAGGGCCTGCCGCGTCGCCGGCTGGGCGACGACGCCATCGCGGTGCTGCAGGTCCATCCGTGGCCGGGCAATGTCCGCCAGCTCCGCAACAACGTCGAGCGCCTCCTGATCCTCGCCACCGGCGATCCGTCGGAGCCGATCGGCGCCGACGCCCTGCCGCAGGAGGCGACCAACGCCGGCTCCTCGGGCTCGCTGGGCGCCGAACGCATCATCGCCCTGCCGCTGCGCGAGGCCCGGGAGGTCTTCGAGCGCGAGTACCTCGCCGCCCAGATCATGCGCTTCGGCGGCAACATCAGCCGCACGGCCGCCTTTATCGGCATGGAGCGCTCGGCCCTGCACCGCAAGCTGAAGTCGCTCGGCGTGGCCCCGGCCCGCGGCGGCGAGGACGTCGAAGAGGGAGCCGTCGAGGCATGAGCCGCGTCGCCTACGTCAACGGAACCTATCGCCCGCTGCGCGACGCCGTGGTGCACGTCGAGGACCGCGGCTTCCAGTTCGCCGACGGAGTCTACGAGGTCTGGTCGGTGTTCGACGGCCGCCTCGCCGACTTCGAAGGGCACCTGAGCCGCCTGTGGCGCAGCCTCGACGAACTGCGCATCGACCGGCCGATGACGCGCGAGGCGCTGGCGCGGGTGCTGAAGGAGACGGTGCGCCGCAACCGGGTGCGCGAGGGGCTGGTCTACATCCAGGTCACCCGCGGCACGGCGCGACGCGATCACCCGTTCCCGGCCGAGGGCACACCGCCCAGCGTGATCGTCACCGCCCGATCGCTGCCGCTGTCGAAGGGCGCCGCCGCCGCCGAGAAGGGCGTCGCGGTGATCACCCAGCCCGACATCCGCTGGGGCCGCTGCGACATCAAGACGGTGGGCCTGCTGCCGAATGTGCTGGCCAAGCAGGCGGCGAAGGAGCGCGGAGCCGCCGAGGCGTGGATGGTCGACGAGATGGGCCTGGTCACCGAGGGCTCGTCCACCAACGCCTGGATCGTCGACGAGCACGGCAAGCTGAGGACGCGGGACGTCCAGTCCAACATCCTGCGCGGCGTCACCCGCGCGGCGGTGCTGGAGCTGGCGGCGAAGGAAGGCGTCGAGCTGGAGGAGCGGGCTTTCTCCGTGGAAGAGGCCCAGCGGGCGAAGGAGGCCTTCTACACCTCGGCCAGCGGTTTCGTGATGCCGGCCGTGTCCATCGACGGCGTGAAGATCGGCGACGGAAGACCGGGGCCGGTCGCGATGAAGCTGCGCACCCTTTACCTTGAAAGGGCGCGGCGGGAGGCCATCTAGGCGTTGCGACGGACGCAGGCGCCGTTAAGGTGCGCCCGCCCGGCCCATATCGCCGGCAAGCAACAAGAACAGGACCAACCTGCCATGTCGCAAGACAAACGCCAGAACCTCCAGGACACCTTCCTCAACTCGGTCCGCAAGACCAAGACGCCGCTGACCATCTTCCTCGTCAACGGGGTCAAGCTGCAGGGCATCGTCACCTGGTTCGACAACTTCTGTGTGCTGCTGCGTCGCGATGGCCAGTCGCAGCTCGTCTACAAGCACGCCATCTCGACCATCATGCCGTCGCAGCCCGTGCAGCTGTACGAGCCCGACGCCGAAGAAGACTGATTGACCACGAAACATATCGACCACGCCGTCCCGCTGATCCGGGCGGTCGTCATCCATCCTGACGGACGCAGCGAGAGTCCGCGCCTCGCCGAGGAGCGGCTCGAGGAGGCCGTGGGTCTGGCCCGCGCGCTCGACCTCGATGTGCGCGCCGAGGAGATCGTGCGCGTGCGCAAGGTCGCGCCCGCCACCCTGTTCGGCTCCGGCAAGGTCGACGAACTGGCCGCGCTGGTGCGCGCCGCCGAGGCCGAGGCGGTGGTCGTCGACGACCAGCTGACCCCGGTGCAGCAGCGCAACCTGGAGAAGGCCTGGGACGCCAAGGTCATCGACCGCACCGGCCTGATCCTCGAGATCTTCGGCCGCCGCGCCCGCACGAAAGAGGGCCGGCTGCAGGTCGAGCTGGCGCGCCTCGACTACGAGCGGTCCCGCCTCGTCCGCACCTGGACCCACCTCGAGCGCCAGCGCGGCGGCACCGGCTCGACCGGCGGCCCCGGCGAGACCCAGATCGAGCTCGACCGCCGCCTGATCGCCGACCGCATCGTCAAGCTGAAGGCCGAGCTGGAGGAGGTGCGCCGCACGCGCGGCCTGCACCGCAAGGCGCGCCAGAAGGTCCCGTTCCCGACGGTGGCGCTGGTCGGCTACACCAACGCCGGCAAGTCGACCCTGTTCAACCGGCTGACGGGGTCCGAGGTGTTCGCCAAGGACCTGCTGTTCGCCACCCTCGACACCACCCAGCGCACCATCCGCCTGCCGCAGGGCCGGCCGGCGATCGTCGCCGACACCGTTGGCTTCATTTCCGACCTGCCGCACGAGCTGGTCGAGAGCTTCCGCGCCACGCTGGAGGAGGTCGGCGAGGCCGACCTGATCCTGCACGTGCGCGACATCGCCAGCCCCGACAGCGACGCCCAGGCGCAGGACGTCGAGGCGGTGCTGGAGCAGATCCCCGCCGTCGAGGGCAAGAGCCGGCGCGTGCTGGAGGTCTGGAACAAGATCGACCTGCTGGAGGGCGAGGCGCGCGAGGCGACGCTGGGTCTGGCCGAGCGGCTGCAGGCCCAGGGCAAGGCGGTCGCCGTCTCCGCCTGGACCGGCGAAGGCGTCGAGACGCTGCGCGAGACGATCGCGTCGCTGATCGACGACGATCCGGAGACAGAGCTGACGCTCGCCCCGTCACAAGGCGAGGCGCTGGCGTGGCTGTACGAGAACGGCCGGGTGACCGGGCGGGAGACGGACGGGGAGGGGCGCACGCATGTGAAGGTGCGGCTGCATCCGGCGGCGCTGGGGCGGTTCGAGCGGATGTTCGGGACCTAGCCCCGTCTCCTCCCCGCGGAGCGGGGAGGGGGACCATCCTGAGCCGCAGCCGACCGATGGGGGAGGGGTCAGGCGCTCCGCGGCTCCGCCGCCTTGGCCGCGTCCCACAGCCGGTCCATCTCGGCCAGGTCGGATTGCTCCGGCGTCCGCCCGGTCCTGGCAAGCTCGGCCTCGATGAAGGCGAAGCGGCGGACGAATTTGGCGTTGGTTCCGCGCAGGGCGTCCTCCGGCTCCACGCCTAGCTTGCGGGCGAGGTTGGCCATGACGAAGAGCAGGTCGCCGATCTCCTCGCGGGCTTTTTCCACGTCGCCGGCGGCGATCTCGGCGCGCAGTTCGGCCACCTCCTCGACGAACTTGTCGAAGACCTCGTCCGTCGAGGGCCAGTCGAAGCCGACGCGGGCGGCGCGCTTCGT
>JANJTI010000127.1 GCA_024711185.1 Brevundimonas sp.
ACCCGGCCGCAGGTCGGGATCGAGGGCGGCGCGGTCGCCGGGCAGGTCGGACTGGCCGCCGCTCTCGGCGCCCTGATCTCCCCGATCGCCGCCCTGCTGCCCTTCGTCGATCCGGGTCTGGCGGAGGACGCCAACTGCGGCGCCCTGATCGGCTCGGCCCGCTGAACGGTTGAGCCGACGCCGGATTCCGTGCGAGGCGTGATCCTCTCGCGGCGCCCGGACGTAGGGATTCCATGACCCGAAGAGGCCTGTTCGCTCCCCTGCTCGGCGCCGCGGCGGCCGCCTGCTCGCCGCTCGGCCTGCTCAACGCGCTGGGGCCGCGCGACCGCGGCGCCGGACGCGTGGCGCGGGATATCGCCTATGGCCCGGACCCGCGCCAGCGGCTGGACGTCTGGGCGCCGGACGGCCCCGGCCCGGAGGGCGGCTGGCCGGTGCTGGCCTTCTTCTACGGCGGCGGCTGGGACAGCGGCGACCGGGGGCTCTACGGCTGGGCCGCCCAGGCGCTGGCGGCGCGCGGGTTCGTGGTGGCGGTTCCGGACTACAGGCTGGTTCCGGGGGTGCATTTTCCCGCCTTCATCGAGGACGCGGCGGCGGCCACGGCGATGGCCGGACGGATCGCGCCGGACCATGGCGGCGACCCCGCGCGGCTTGGCGTGATCGGCCACTCCGCCGGCGCGCACCTGGCCACCATGATCGCCCTGGACCGCCGCTATATGGAGGGAGCCGGCGCCCCGGACCTGATCCGCGCCGCCGCGGGTCTGGCCGGGCCGTACGACTTCCTGCCGTTCGACGTGCCCGCCTCGATCAACGCCTTCGGGCGGACGCCCGACCCCACCCTGACCCAGCCGGTGAGCTTCGTCCGCGCCGACGCCCCGCCGCTCTGGCTTGGGCACGGCACGGAGGACCGCGTGGTGCACGCCGAAGACACGGTGATCCTCTGCGAGCGGATGCGCGCCGTCGGCGGCCGTTGCGAGGCGCGGCTCTACCAGGGTCTTTCCCACACCGACCTGATCGCGACCTTCTCGCCCCTGTTCCGCGACAGGGCGCCGGTGCTGGACGAGGCGACCGGCTTCCTGCACCGCGCCCTCGCCTGAGCGCGTCTCGCCAAGCTCACGTTCCTCCGTTAAGGGAGGCCATGACAGACACGATGACAGCACAGGCGGCGCTGGACCGCCTCGAAACCCTCTACCGCCAGTCCGTGGCCAACCTGCGCACGGCGGTGAAGACCTTCCTCGACACCGGCGAGCGTCCGCCCGCCGAGGCCCGGGCGCAGGGCCTGTTCGCCTATCCCGAGCTGCGGGTCAGCTGGTTCGGAGACCGCCCGGCCCACCTCGCCACGCGCGCCTACGCCCGGCTTTCGCGGCCCGGCATCTACGCCACCACCGTCACCCGGCCGGAGCTGTTCCGCCCCTACCTGACGGAGCAGCTTCGCCTGCTGGAGGCGGACTACGGCGCGACCTTCGAGGTGCGCCCGTCCCAGCAGGAGATCCCCTTCCCCTATGTGCTGGACGGTTCGGACGTCAGTCTCGACCCCTCCAACACGGCGGCCATCGCGCGGCACTTCCCGACCACCGACCTGGCCCATATCGGCGACGAGATCTCCGACGGCCTGTTCGACGTGGCCGAGGACTTCCCGCTGGCCCAGTTCGACGGGCTGCGCACCGACTTCTCCCTGGCCCGGCTGCGGCACTACACCGGGACCCCGGTCGAACACGTCCAGTCCTATATTTTGTTCACCAATTACAACAGGTACGTCGACGAGTTCGTGCGCTGGGCCCTGGCCCAGCTCAAGGACCCGGACAGCCCCTACGAGAGCCTGTCGACGCCGGGCGGGGTGATCGTCACCCGGGACACGCCGGATCCGGAGGCGGCCATCGCCGAGTCGGCGTGGAAGAAACACCAGATGCCGGCCTATCACCTGACGGCGCCGGGCTGGAACGGCATCAGCCTCGTCAACATCGGGGTGGGGCCGTCGAACGCCAAGACCATCTGCGACCATCTGGCGGTCACCCGCCCGCACGTGTGGATGATGATCGGCCACTGCGGTGGGCTGCGCGACAGCCAGACAGTGGGGGACTATGTGCTGGCGCACGCCTATCTGCGCGACGACCACGTGCTGGACGCGGTGCTGCCGCCCGACATCCCGATCCCGTCGATCGCCGAGGTGCAGCGGGCCCTCTACGACGCCGCCAAGTCGGTCTCAGGCATGCCCGGCGAGGAGATCAAGCGCCGGCTGCGAACCGGCACGGTGGTGACCACCGACGACCGGAACTGGGAGCTGCGCTATTCGAAGTCGGCGCTCCGCTTCAACCAGAGCCGGGCGGTGGCCATCGACATGGAGAGCGCCACCATCGCGGCCCAGGGGTACCGTTTCCGGGTGCCGTACGGCACGCTGCTGTGCGTCTCCGACAAGCCGCTGCACGGGGAGATCAAGCTGCCGGGACAGGCGCACCGCTTCTACGAGGGGTCGATCTCGGAGCACCTGCAGATCGGCATCCAGGCGGTCGACCTGCTGCGCGCCGAGGGCGAGAAGCTGCACTCGCGCAAGCTGAGAGCCTTCGACGAGCCCCCGTTCCGGTAGACGGATACAGGCGCTACATCGGCGGGTGGATTTCCACGACATCGCGGGTGGAAACAGGGGACAGGCGCGACAGCCGATCAGGCCGGACGCCGCAGCCGCCGGGCGTTGGCGGTCGCGGCGGCGTGGACAGGGTGGACAATGTCGGCCTGCAACCTGAGCAGGGCCGCCCCGAAGGCCCAGCCGTCGCGGACCGCGCGGCTCCAGGCGCCGGGCGCCCACTGGCGCGGGGCG
>JANJTI010000130.1 GCA_024711185.1 Brevundimonas sp.
CTGGGGTGATCGGCGAGGAATATGGCGCGGATCGCCCGGACGCCGAACACGTCTGGGTGCTGGACCCGATCGACGGCACGCGCGCCTTCATCGCCGGCCTGCCGCTCTGGACGAACCTGATCGCCCTGCGCACCGCCGGCCGCCCGACCGTCGGGGCGATCGGCCAGCCCTACCTTGACGAGATATTCCTCGGCGGCCCCTCCGGCGCCCGCCTGTTGAAGGGGGCCTCTGAAAGCCGGCTCGAGACCCGATCGTGCGGCCGCCTGACCGAGGCTGTCATCGCCACCACCGACACGGACCTGTTCACCGGCGCGGAACTGGGCGCCTGGACGCAGGTTCGCGCCGCGGCGCGACTCGCGCGGCTGGGCTGCGACGCCTACGCCTACGCCATGCTCGCCGCCGGTCGCGTGGATCTCGTGGCCGAGAGCGGACTGAAGGTGTGGGACTGGTCGGCCCTCGTGCCGGTGATCGAGGCGGCGGGCGGCGAAGTCACCGACTGGCGCGGCCGCGCGCCTGACGACAATGGCCAGATCCTGGCGGTCGGCGACCCCCGCATCCGGGAACAGGCGCTGGTGTCGCTCAGCCGCGCGTCGCTGTAGCCCGATCCGGTCTCAGGCCGCGGTCGGGGCCGTCGAAGACTCCGGCGGCGGGAAGCCGACATCCGGCGCCGTCGCCTCGGCGGCCGCGGCCGGAGCGGGCGACAGGTCCTCGACCGGCGAGACATATGCCGCCATGGCGTCGAACTCCTCGAGCAGCACGGCGCGCTTGTCGTCGGTCTCCATGATCACCTCGTGCCGCGCCCCGGCCACCTCGACGTAGCGGCCGCGCCCGAGCCGACGGGCGGCCCACTTGCTGGTCTGCTTCCAGACCCGGTCGTCGTCGGCGGCCTGCACCACCGCCACAGGAATCCTGACTGACTTCAGCGCCTTTGGCTTGAGGGCCCGCTCCCCCGCGTCCAGGGCGAAGGCGAGCCAGCCCCAAGTCGGACCGCCCACGGCCAGGTGCGGACAGGCGTAGAGCTGCTGGCGCCACTGTTCGTAGCGGGTCTCGTCGGACGTCAGGGCGTCCTTCTCGAAGGTGTGGTCGAACGGATCGTCGGGATCGTCGAGCACATAGTCGCCGGCCTTGCCGTGGCGCAGGTTCCAGCGCACCGCCAGCTTGACCGACCACATCGACCGCTTGCCCGTCTTGATGCGCAGCATCGGACTGGTCAGCAGGGCGCCGGAGAACCGCTCCTCGCCGCCCTGCAGCGTCAGAAGGTTCAGCGTCGCGCCCATGGAATGGCCAACCATCATCCACGGCCGCGGGGCCCGGTCCTCGAAAGCCTCCAGCAGTCGGGCGTAGTCGTCGACGAACTCCTCGACCGCCCGCGCGTGTCCCTTCAGCCGGTCGGGCAGAAGCCGGGCCGACAGCCCCTGACCGCGCCAGTCGTGCGCCAGCACGCACCAGCCCCGCGCCAGCAAGTTGCCGATCAGTTCGAAATACTTCTCGATCGGCTCTGTGCGGCCCGGACTGATCACCACGGTGCCGCGAGGCTTGCGCGCGACCAGCGCCGACGGCGTCCAGAAGGCGGCGCGCAGGCGCAGTCCCCCCGCGCCGCGGAACCACTCGCCCGCACCGCCGGGCGGCGCCGAGGCGCCGGGAACTCCCATCAGGGGGGCATTGGCGGCGTAGGCGGCGGCTCGGCTCACTCGGGCTTCCTGAATCTCAAGGTCATACGGTCGCTCTCCCCGATCTCGTCGTACCGGGTGCGATCGAAGGCCGGATCGGGCGGCGAGCCCCGCGGCGCGGTCAGGCGCATGGGCGGCAGGGTGTCGACGCCGAACGGATGATCCTTGGTATCCCTTTCATTGGCGTTGATCTCGGATGCGGCCACGAAGGCGAAGCCCGCCTCGGCCGCCAGCTGCCGGACGAACGCCTCCTGCACATAGCCGTTCGCCGCCGCCGGGTCCTGGTCCTCGTCCGGTCCCAGCCGATGCTGTTCGATCCCGAGGACGCCGCCGGGACGCAGCGCCGCCCACGCGTCGGCGAAGGCCTTCTCGGCGATGCCGGCCGCCATCCAGGCGTGGATGTTGCGCATGAACAGAACCAGATCCGCCGTTCCTGCCGGCGCGACCGGACCGGAGGTCGGACCGAAGGCGCTGAGCTCGATCTCGCCGTAGAGGGTGCGATCCCTGGTGAACCGCTCCTGGAAGGCCGCCATCAGGGCGACCTGCGCCGGGTCGGCCCCGGGCCCGGTCTGGAAGCCGGCGGCGATGTACTTGCCGCCCCCTTCGGCGAGGTAGGGCGCGAGAATCTCGGTGTACCAGCCGCTGCCGGGCCAGAAGTCGACGACGGTCATGCGCGGCTGCAGGCCGAAGAAGCGGAGCGTCTCCATCGGATGGCGGAACAGGTCCCGGTCCCGGTCCCGCGCGCGCCACGGTCCTTCGACCGCCCATTCCAGGGAGCCCTTGGGCGGCCCGGTCGGTTCGGGCGGCGGTTCGGCCGTCTCCTCGCGGCGGCCACAGCCGGCGAGCGCCGCGACGGCGGCTGCGGAGCCGGACAGAACCCACCGGCGCGACGGCTTCCCTCGCCAACCGTCCAATTCATCACCCATGCACGACCCCCGCGGGGCAGAAGTACGCCTGCTCCGACCTTCCGGCCTTAACCCTGTTCCCGCGCGGGGTCAAAAGGCCGTCCCTTCAACCAGGCTTGCGGAAACGCAGGGTCATGCGATCGCTCTCGCCGATCGCGTCGAACGTCGACCGCTCGGCGTCCGTCAACGGAGTCTGGCGATCGATGGCGACGTTGGCCCGAGGCGCGCTGACCCGCGTGGGCGGCAGCGTCCAGACGCCGTACGGGTGGTTTCGGTCGTCCGCCGGATTGGCGTTCAGCTCACTGCGGGCGTCCAGCTCGAAGCCGGCCGCGCGCGCGGCGTGGATAACGTAGCTCTCCGGGACGTAGCCGTAGGGCGCGGTCTCGTCCGCGTTCAGGCCTTCGGCGGCGCGGTGCTGCTCGATGGCCAGAACGCCGCCCGGCTTCAGCGCCGCGAAGAAGGCCGCCATATAGGGCGCAGTGCGATCGCTGCGATGCCAGTTGTGGAGGGCGCGGGCGACGACGATCAGATCCGCGGTCCCGTCCTCGACGCCCATCCCCTCGAGCGGCCGGTTGACGGGAACGTAGGTTCCGCCGGTGGCGGCCGCATAGGGCTCGAGGATGTTGCGCCACCAGCCGGCGCGGCCGGGTTCGATCTCCACCACCGTCAGACCCGGGCGCAGGCCCCAGAACGTCAGGGTCTCGAAGGGATGGCGAAAGGCGTCCCGGGCCCGGTCTTCGGCGGGGCGGGCTTCGGACGCGACGGCGGCCTGGAGAGCGGCGTCTTCCTGCAGCTCCGGCGGGCGCATGGCGGCGCGGCGGGCGGCGCGCTGGCCAGGTGTCTCGTCGAGCGATGGCAGGGCCGGCAGGGCCTGGGCGGAGGCGACGGCCGGAAGGGCGAGCGCCGCAGCGGCGGCGAGGGCAAGGAGGCGCATGGGTCGGGCTCCGGAGACTGGGGGCGCAACCCTTACCGAGGCTTGGCCTGCGGGCAAGCCGCATCATGGAGGCGGGACGGCGTGACGCGCCCCTTGACGGCGGTCCGGCGCGACCCAAATCCATGGGCGAGGACGCCGCTTCGGGTCCTCCGGAACGGCCGGCGCCGAGATACGGGCCGGGCGGGCCGAATTCCCATCGCCGGTCCGGGCTCAAACCGCGGGACCGGTTCAACCTTGCTGATCCTCAGGAGGATGACATGCGTACCTATGACTTCTCGCCGCTCTACCGTTCGGCCGTCGGCTTCGATCGTCTGGCCAGCCTGCTGGAGAGCGCCGCACGCACCAGCCAGGAGAACGGCTGGCCGCCCTACAATATCGAGACCACGGGCGAGAACGCCTATCGCATCGAAATCGCCGTCGCCGGCTTCAAGCCCGACGAGCTGAACATCGAGGTGAAGGAGAACCTGCTCACGGTGACGGGCCGCAAGTCCGCCAACGACGATGGCGGCGAGCGAACCTTCCTGCATCGCGGTCTGGCCGAGCGCGACTTCGAGCGCCGCTTCCAGCTGGCCGACTACGTGGTGGTGAAGGGCGCCGACCTGGTCAACGGCCTGCTGTCGATCGAGCTGGCCCGCGAACTGCCCGAGGCGCTGAAGCCGCGTCGAATCGAGATCGGCACGGGCTCGGCCCAGCCGCTGATCGAGGGCGAGAAGGCGCGGGCGGCGTAAGCCGTCGCGCCATCCGACCGGGAGGGACGGCGCCCCGCGCCGTCCCTTTTTTCGTGGGGCTCCGGCGGCCGCAGCCGGCGCCGGCGCCAGCGACAGGCGCTGGGTGTCGTCGAGAGCGCCAGGATCGATGCGCGCGCCCGATACGTCGGCCCCGTCGAGGCGGGCGCCGGCGAGGGCGGCGCCCTCGAGCCGCGCGTAACGGAGCCCGGCCCCGATCAGCAGAACCGGAGCGGAGCGCCCGCCGCCCAGGGGCAGGGGCTCCAGCAGGGCCCCGCGCAGATCCGCCTTGTGCAGCAGGGCGCGGCTCAGCCGGGCCGCCCGCAGATCGGCCCCGCGCAGATCGCAGCCGCGCAGGTCGGCGTCCTCGAGACAGGCCCCCTGCAGCGCCACGCCGCGCAGATCCATGCCGACGAAGCACGCGCCCCGCCCGCTGAGGCCCGGCATCTTGAGGTCGCGCAGCCGGTCGCCCAGCGGGCGAAGATCGGCGCCGTCGAACTGCGCCGGCGCGCCAAACACGCCGCGGCTCTCGGTCCAGGCGTTGGCGTCCAGCGCCCGCTCGAGCAGCGCCCCGGCCTGCTCCAGGGCCTCCGGCGTCGGGGCCCGCAGGGCTCCGGTGAGGTCGGCCCGCTCGGTCCTCGCCCGCTCCACCGCCACGCCGGTGAGAACCGCGCCCTTCAGCTGGGCCCCCGCCAGGTTGGCCCCGTCCACGGCGGCGTCCTCGAGCAGGGCGCCGTTCAGATTGGCGTCGCGAAGGTTGGCCCCGGTCAGGCGCGCGCCCTTCATCGAGCAATCGGAGAAGTCGGCCCTGAACGCGGTGACGCCGTCCAGCAGGGAGCCGTTGAGGGTCGCGCCGGCGAAGGTGGCGCCGTCGGCGACGCCGCGCCGGGTCTCGTGGCGGACGGCGGCGAGGCCGCGGGTCGCGTGCGGGACCGCCAGCACCCCTTCCCGGAAGTCGGCGCGGGTCAGGTCGGCGTCCATCAGGCTGGCGCCACGAAGGCTGGCGCCGCGCAGATCCGCGCGGACCATGCTCGCGTGGCTGAAGTCGGCGCCGCGCAGGTCGCAGCAGAACAGAACCGCCGCGTCCAGGCGGGCGGCGACGAGTTTCGCATCCTCGAGCGCGCACCCGGTGAAGTCGACCTCGCGCAGATCGCGTCCGGACAGGTCGAGGCCGTTGAGGTCGGCGAACTTGAGCGACAGCCGCCGCCCGCCGGGCCGCCCCGTGAGCAGCCGCTCGTGGGCCGTCGCGAGGACGTCCAGTTCGCCCTGGCTCAGGGCCCGGCGCACAAAGGTCATTCGGCCGCCTCGACGTCGAACGGCGGCGTCTCCAGGCCGCGCGCGCCCCGGGTGATCGCCCCGTCGATCACCGCCTGTTTCAGGCAGGCGCCACGGAGGATGGTTCGGGTCAGATCGGCGTCGGTCAGGTTGGCGCGCTTCAGCTCTGCGCCCGAGAGGTCGGCGCCCCGCAGGCAGGCGCCGGTCAGGTCGGCCGGGAGCAGGCGATCGACCGCGATCAGCAGGGGCCCCAGCTGCGCCTCGCGGAGGTCGGCGCCGTTCAGCCGGGCCCGCTTCAGACGCGCGCCACGCAGGTCGGCGCCGCGGAGGTTGGCCGAGCGCAGGTCGGCTTCCTCCAGCTGGGCGCCCTGCAGCTGCACGCCCTCCATGTCGAGGCCGTAGAACACGGCCCCCTTGGCCGAAAGGGCCGTCAGGTTGTAGCCGCGGATCGAGCCGAGGGCTCTCAGGTCGACGCCGTCGAAGACGGAGGGGCAACCGGCGGCGCCGCCGGTCTCGCACCACTGGGCGTGTTCGGCCAGCATCTCGGCGGCCGGCATCTTGCCCACGGGAGCGCCGGCCGAGCGGTTGTCGGTGAGCGCGCCGGACATGTCGGCCCCGTCCGTGCGCCAGAGCGTCGCCTTCACTCCGACCAGCACGGCGTCGCGCAGATCGGCCCCGGACAGATCGGCCCCGGACAGGTCCGCCCCGGCCAGATCGGCGCCGCGGAAGCTGGCCTGCTTGAGGTTGGCCCGGACCAGCTTGCAGTCCTTCATCACCGCATCGGTGAAGTCGGCGGCGACCGCCACGACCCCGGTCAGCTTCGAACGCTCGAGGTTGGCGCCGGCGAGGCAGGCTCCCTGGGCCTCGGTCTCCTTGTGGCTGCGCGCCTCGATCACCCGGAAGCCGAGCCGGGCGTCGGCGGCGGCGATGGCGCCCTCGCGCAGGTCAGCCTCGAACAGGTCGGCGCCGGTCAGGTCCGCGCCCCGCAGGCAGGCGCCGCGAAGATCGGCTCGGCGCATCGAGGCGTCCGCCAGCACCGCGTCCTGCATGTCGGCCCCGAAGAAGGTGGCGTTGTCGAGCTTGGCGCCCGTCAGGTCGCAGCCGATCAGGCAGGCGGCGGCGAAATCGGCGTCGGCGAGGTTGCGGCCGGCGAGCGACAGGCCCGACAGGTCCATCCAGGCGAAGACAGCGCGGGCGCCGCCCGGCCGGGCCTGCCAGAGACGATCGTGCCGGGCGCAGATGGCGTCCAGTTCGGCCTGCTCGATGCGCCTTCTGACGATGGTCTGCGCGGCGTTGCCCGACATTGCGCCAGATTGGCACGGTTCCGCTTAAGGAAGCGTTCCCGACGGGCGGGTCAGGCCGTCAGCAGGCCCTGCTCGCGCAGGGCGTCGGCAAGCTCTCCCGGCGCCACCCACAGGCGGGTGTAGCCGGCCTCGCCGAGGCGCTTCAGCTCGGTGGCCAGGTCGGCCTTGGGCGAGGCGGCGAAGCGGGCGTCGAAGCCGCCGGCGTCGTCGCTGATGCGGACCATGGGCCGGCCGGTCTCGACCCGGTGCAGGTAGCCCTCGTAGAGCACCGCGGCCTCCTGGGCGAGCAGGCCGGTCTCGACCTGCAGGCCCGCCTTCTCCAGCCGCTCGATCCCTCGCCCGGAGGCGAAGGGCGACGGATCGACGGCGGCGATCACCACCCGCGCCACCCCGGCGTCGATGAGGAAGTGGGAACAGGAGGTGCGGCCCGAGGAGCGGGCGCCGCACGGCTCCATGGTGACGTAGGCGACGGCCCCTTTCGCCCGCTCGCCGGCGGCGGGGACGGCCTGCTCCTCGGCGTGCGGCCGTCCGCCGGAGGCGGTGGCGGCCTCGGCCACCAGCTCGCCGTCGCGGGCGATGACGCAGCCCACCGCGGGATTGGGCCAGGTCTGGCCCATGCGCGCCCTGGCCAAGGCGATGGCCCGCCCCATAAAGCGGATATCGTCGGAAGCCTGCTTCGGGCTGGTCATCGCTCAGGCCTCCGGGAGAGGCGGCAGGGGCTGGGCCCGGTCGGCGTCGAGGTAGCGGGCGGCGGTCGGCCGCAGCCCGGCGTCAAGGTCGATCTCCAGCGGATTGCCGGTCGGGATCTCGACCCCGACGATGGCGTCGTCCGGCACCCGGAACAGCAGCTTGACGATGGCGCGCAGCGAATTGCCGTGGGCTGCGATCAGCACGTCCTCGCCGGCCTTGAGCCGCGGCGCGATCTCGGCGTCCCAGTAGGGCTGGACCCGGTCCAGCGTGGTCTTGAGGCTTTCCGTATCCGGAATGGCCTGCCCGGCGTAGCGGGGATCGGCGGCGAAGTCGTACTCCCCGCCAGCGGCCAGCGGCGGCGGCGGCACGTCGTAGGAGCGGCGCCAGATCTTCACCTGGTCCGCGCCGTGCTTGTCGGCGGTCTCGGCCTTGTTCAGCCCGGTGAGGCCGCCGTAATGGCGCTCGTTCAGCCGCCAGTCCTCGACCACCGGCACGTCCTTGAGCCCCCCCGAATCCAGCGCCAGCGCCCCGGTGCGCTTCGCCCGCGTCAGCACCGAGGTGAACATCACGTCGGGCTTGAAACCGGCCTCGGCGATCAG
>JANJTI010000136.1 GCA_024711185.1 Brevundimonas sp.
AGTCGTCGTCCAGATTCAGGGTGCTCGCGCCCGAGGACGGCGAGACCAGGTCCAGCGAGACGCGGCCGGTGAACTCGGCCGCCCGGGTGTATCCGGTCGGCGCAAGAGCGACGTCGGTGTTGGCGAGGGTCTCCGCCTCGACCGAGACGCCGAAGTTGGCGCCGGTGCAGGTCAGGCTGAAGTCCAGGCTGAACGCGGGGCTGGCGGCCGAGGAACCGGAAAGGGCGGTCTCGAGAATGCCGTTCGCGTCGGCCAGTTCGTTCAGGCCGACGGTGTCCCCGAACGAGGATCCCCCGCCCGGCGTGGTGGCGCACTTGGCGGAGACCGTTCCGTTGATGACTACCGTGCCGGTCGTGGACTGGGCCATCGCCGGGGCAGCGGTCATCGCGACCGTCAGGGCGGCGGCGGCGCAGGCGGAGAGCAGGCGTTGCATAGGCGAAATCTCCATGGAGACAGACGTTTGCCGGGGCGTCACAGCGAGGCTCCGAGGGTGACGGTCAGGGTGTCGGTGTAACCGGCCGAGGCGACCGGGACGCTGCCGCCGACGTAGGCGGGAGCGGAGACGCGGACATAGGACCCGCCCTGCCCCGACGAGGCGCTGCCCAGACGCAGGCCGTTGGTCAGGCTGGCGACGCCCCGGAAGGAGCAGGGACTGGCGGCCGAGTTCGTCAGGGTCTCGGCGAGGCAGGAGGCCGAGGCGATATCGCCGTTGGTGGCGGCCATCACCACGTCGACGCTGTAGGGCAAGGACAGGGTGTAGCCCGCCGGCGCCTGCCCGCCGCTCAGCAGTCCGCCGTTCTGCGACACGACGGCGATCCGCGAGGGACCGCTGCAGTTGAGCGTGAAGCTGGCGTCGCGGCTGAAGCCCAGGTCGGCGTCGGAGATGTTGTGGACCGCGTCAGGCGCGGCGGCGGGGGCGAACCCGCAGGACCCGCCCACGGAGGCGGTGACCGGGATGGACAGGACGATGCTGTTCGGAGAGCCCTGGCCCACCGCATAGGCGGTCTGGGCGGCAGCCGTCCCCGCGAGCGCACCGCTCGCCAGTGCGGCCAGCAAAAGCCGCGATCGCCACTTGCCCCCCACCTTGATCGCTCCCCAACAAAATCAGTCGGGGCCATCTACGCGCCGGTCCGTCCGGGCGTCCTTAACGCTTTCTTAACATTTCCGTATTGGGCCGCTATTAACGCTCTTTTATCCTTAATTACTCAAGCACAGGCGACATCTGGACATGCCAATTCGCCCCCAACGCGAACCGCGCCACGGGTTTAGGCCTCCAGAGTGACGTAAGGTCAGTCTTCGGTGGGAATAGCCGGCCGGATACTCAGCCGATAACCGATGCCGCGATCCGACAGGATAATGCTCGGGCGCTCGACATCCGGCTCGATCTTCTGGCGAAGCTGCGCCACCAGGACTCTCAGCGCGACATTGTCCTTGTCGGACTCGCCCCAGACGGCGGCGATCAGCTTCTCATAGGTCACCGGACGATCCGGCGCGTCCAGCAGGCATCTCAGCAAGCGGCACTCCAGCTTCGACAGGTGGATGCGCTGCCGGCCGACATGGATGCACTGGTCCTCGCCGTCGAACTGGATGGCCAGCGCGCCGGGGTCGGCGAGGTGGTCGTGGCGTACCGCGGACCGCAACCGGGCGAGAAGCTCGCCGGTCCGGAAGGGCTTCTGCACGTAGTCGCGGGCGCCGAGCTCCAGCAGTTCGACAACATCGCTCTCCTCGCCCACGGCGGAGAGGACGATGACCGGCGGCAGGCGGGCAGGTTCCTGCAGAAGGGACCGTCCGTCGCCGTCCGGAAGATGCAGGTCGAGCAGCATCAGATCGAAGCGGGCGGCGAGCAGCGCGCGTCGGGCCCCGGCGAGGTCCGGCGCCCATTGAACCTCCATGTTCGCCGCCTGGAGCGAAGTCGTGATGACGTCGGCAAGTACAGGTTCGTCGTCGACAAGAAGTACACGCATCCTGGCATCCATGGCCTTCAACCACCGCGGGCGAACTCGGCGATGATCCGCAGGCCGCCAGAGGGCCTGTTGGCCGCCCGGATCTCGCCGCCCATCGCGTTTACGTTGAAACGTGCAACCGCTAGCCCGATTCCGTAGCCCGGCCGTTTCTTTTTGGAGCCGGCCTGAACGTTACGTTCGAAAATCCCGGCCAGATCCGCTTCCGGCACGCCGGGCCCCTGGTCCTCGACGATGACCGTGACCCTCGCCCCCGTCTCCGACACCGTGACCTCGACCGGCGCGTCGACCGGGCTGTGTTTGACGGCGTTCTCGATGATGTTCGAGAAGGCCTGTGAAAACAACATGTCGTCGGCCAGGATCAGGCATGGCTGCCCACTCACCCGAACCTGGGCCCAGCCGCCCGATCCGTTGAAGCGTTCGGCGACATCGCGCAGGCGCTGGACCACGTCGATCGAGGCGACGGCGACGTCCGCCACGCCGTCGGGCGCCCGGCGCATGGCCTCCAGGAGCTGGTTGACGAACTGGTCCAGCCGCTCGGCTTCCGCGCGCGCCGCGGTCAGCAGGCGCAGCCGGGTCGCTTCATCCACCCTGTCATGGAGGTCGATCAAGGAGGAAGTCGCCGCGATGATGGTCGCCAGCGGCGTCCTGAAATCGTGGGAGACAGACGCAAGCAGGAGGTTGCGG
>JANJTI010000146.1 GCA_024711185.1 Brevundimonas sp.
CATGGTCCCCCTCCCCATCGCGGGCGATGGGGAGGAGACGTGAGCGGGCCGTCTTCTCCGCCGCTGCGAGCCTCCGTCCGCTTCTGACGTAGCGGCGGTCGATGATCGCCTCCTGCAACCGGCTGGAGGAGGAGATCGGGCATGACGCGACGGGCGGAGGAGGCGCCGGCGACGCATTATCGGCTGGCGCCGGAGACCTGGGCGATGGCGGTGGAGGAGTACGCCGACGGGGCTTCGGCCAAGGAGGTGGGGGCCAAGTGGAAGGTGGCGCCATCGTCGGTGTATCGCCAGGCGGCGGCGGTCGGGCGGGGCAAGCGGTCGGTGGGGGATGCGCGGGCGCGGGCCCATGCGCGCATGGTCGAGGAGGAGGAGGCGGCGCACCGGGCGCTGCAGCCCGTGGGCTCGCGGGCGCTGAAGGGGCTGTTCTCGCCGGCGCCGGTGGACGATCCGCAGGCGGGCTCGGCGGAGACGCTGATGCAGGTGGCGACGCTGGCCTCGGGGCGGGCCATGCGCGGGCGGCTGTGGGCCGAGGCGAAGGCGCTGGCGGGGCTGGCGGAGAGCTATGCGCGGCTGGCGCGGGCGGGGGCGGCGTCGGCGGCGGCGGGGACGGGGCGCTGGGACGGCGAGCCGGACTACGACGACGCGGCCGAGCTGGAGGCGGTGCGGCGCAAGGTCGAGGACATGCGCCGCGGCTCGGTCGAGGCGGCGCTGCGGGCGGCGGCGGAGGGGCGCGATCCGTGGGCGGCGGCGCAGGTGCCGCGGCCGGACTGGGCCGGGCCGCCGGAGGCCGGGGAGGGGGAGGCGGAGGCGGAAGGGGCGGCGCCGGCCCCTACCTCCGGGTGAGCACGGCGCCGACGGCGGCGATGCGCTCGACGGTCGCGTACTCCGGCCGGCGCAGGGTGGCGCCGAAGACGTCGGGGTCCAGCTCCTCGTAGGCGAGGTCGAGGCCGCGGGCGGCGGCGAGGTCGGTCAGGGCGGCGTGGACCAGATCCTGGCCCTCGACCACCGGGGCGCCGGTGTAGAGGATCATGCGGCCGCCGGGGGCGAGGACCCCGGCCGCCTCGCGCGCCCAGGTCAGCGCCACGGCCGTGCCCAGGGCCTCGCCGCCGTCGCGGTAGGTGCGCTTGTCGCGGTCGGCGATGTAGGGCGGGTTGGCGACGACCAGGTCGAAGGGGCCGCTCAGGCCGGCGAGGCCGGAGCCCTCGACGATGCGCAGCGGCTGGCCGGCGTGGACGGCGTTGATGCGCATCAGGCGGAGGGCGCGGGGGTTGACGTCGGTGGCGGCGATCTCGGCCAGCGGAGCGCGGGCGGCGAGGGCCAGGGCCCCGACCCCGGCCCCGGCGCCGATGTCCAGCGCCCGGGCGAAGCCGGGGCGGCGGTCGAGAGTCTCGCGCAGCAGGCGCACGAAGCGCCAGCTGTCGGGGCCGAGGAAGACGGCGTCGGCGTCGGCCCCGGGGGCGGAGTGCAGGTGCAGGCGGCCGTCGACGGCGCTGACCCGGAGCGTGGGGCGCAGCAGCTCGCCGTCGGGGCGGACGGCCTCCCCGGCGCGGAGCAGGGCCTCGACGTCGGCGGGCAGGTCGCGGGGGGCGAAGGGCAGGCTCCAGCCGAGGACGTCGCGCAGGTTGTCGGGACGGGCCCGGTCGCGGCGGCCGGCGACGGTGGACGCGGTCGAGGGGGTCGGGGCGACGAAGCGGTAGCCGTCCGCCGCCAGCCGGTCGAGCAGGCGGACGAGGGCGCGGTCCGCCTCCGTGAGGGCCGCCTCGGGCGGGACGGCCTCGCGGAGACGGACCTCCGGCGGTCGGACGCTCACGCGCTCTTCCGCAGGTCTTCCGGCCCCCACAGCCGCTCGCGGTAGGTCGCGAAACAGGCCGCGCCGGCCATCAGCCGCATGACCGCGCCCTCGGCGAGGCTGGGGACGACGTCGGGGCGGGTTTCGGCCAGCGGGCGCAGCACCTCCTCGTTCCACGTCCGCGAATGCTCGACGTCGAGGGTGGCGTGCAGGGCGTAGTATTTGCGCTCCGGCCCGACGCCCAGCCGCTTCAGGCCGGCGGCGACGTGGGCGGCGCGCCACGGGGCGGTCAGCTCGACCGCGCCCAGGGCCCCGAGGGCGTGGAAGGCGTAGCGGCGGGTGGTCGAGAAGGCGACCAGCACATTGCCCAGGGCCAGCGCCGGCCAGACGGTGTCGTCGACGGCCGGACGCAGGTCGAGGTGGTCGGCCAGCTTCTTCAGCATCGGCCCGTGCATGCCGCCCTGGGAGCCGCGGCCCATCTCGTCCCAGTAGTTGCGGGCCAGCTCCATCTTGGGCCGGTCGGGCATGCGCACCTGGGCCATGGCCACCAGGTCGTCGAAGCCCGCCTCGCCGGCCACCTCCTGCTGCAGGAACCAGCGCATCTGCTCGAGGTCGGCCTCCTCGGCCAGCCACGGGAACAGCGGGTCGTTCTCGCCCGGCCCCTTGCCCTGCAGCGCCTCGAACCAGGCCACGAAGCCGTCGGGGTCGCTCGGCAGGTCGGCCAGCCACGGGGCGGCGTCGGCGCGCAGCCGCTCGATGAAGGCGCCCTCGACGAGGATCATCTCGGCGTCCTCGCGGGCGTGTTCGGCCCAGCCCGCGTACGGCACGGTCGGCTCCAGCCGGCGGCCGTTCCAGCGCGTCAGGCGGCGGTGGAAGGCGGCGGGGTCGGCGCTGTCCGGGCGCAGCGGGGTGAGGTTGTCGGCCGGCGTCATGGCTTCGCTCCCGAGAGATCAGAGCCGCGAATACGCCCCAGCCCGACGCCGGTTCCGTCCCGAAGCGAGGCTTTTCAGGGGCGGCGACCGTCGGTTTCCCGACACAGGAACTGCCTGAAATCCGGAGCATTTCCGGAATCCAATCGGAGAACGTTAATGAACGGCTCAGGCTACAGCTGGACCCTCAGGCAGGACGGCGAACAGTGGCGCTGGAAGGCGGTCGACCGCGCCGACCAGACGGTCTTCGTCCAGGGCGTGGCGCGCAGCCGCGCCGAGGCGGCGGCCTTCCTCGTCCGCGCCATGTCGCTGGGCGTGCTGCGCCAACAAGGGGCGGCCGCGGCATGACATCCACGATCGGGGGGACGGGACCGCTGCGGGTCCTCGAGCGCGCCGTCTACCGCGGCCCGCATCTCTACAGCGCCCGGCCGATGATCCGGCTGCAGCTGGATCTGGGCGTGCTGGAGCAGTGGCCGACCGATCGGCTGCACGGCTTCACCGACGCCCTGCTGAAGCGCCTGCCCGGACTGGAGCGTCACGGCTGCTGCTACGGAGAGCCCGGCGGCTTCGTGCGCCGGCTGCGCGACGGGACCTGGCTGGGCCATGTGATCGAGCACGTGGCGATCGAGCTGCAGAGCGCCGCCGGCGCCCCGGTGACGCGCGGCAAGACCCGCTCCGTGCGCGGACGACCCGGCGTCTACAACGTCATGTACGCCTGGACCGACGAGGACGCGGCCCTGCTGGCCGGCCGCCGGGCCGTCGAGATTGTGCTCGGGCTCCTGACCCCGGATCTGCGGGCCGTTGAGGGCCTCGACCGCATCGCACGGCCGGCGCAGCCGTTCGACGGAGATCCGGCCGGCGCCGTGGCCGAGGTGGCGGCCGCCTTGCGCCGCACGGCGTTCGGGCCCAGCACGCAGGCCCTGGTCGACGCCGCCCGCCGGCGCGGCATCCCGGTCGAGCGCCTCAACGACCAGAGCCTGCTTCAGCTGGGCTGGGGCGCGCGCCAGCGCCGCCTGCGCGCCAGCGTCACCGACCGCACCGGCCTCGTCGCCGCCGAGTCGGCCGGAAACAAGGCCGAGGCCAAGGCCCTGCTCGAGCGCATCGGCGTGCCCGTCGCCCGCGGCGTCGTGGTGCGCTCCGCCGACGAGGCCGCGGCCGCCGCCGCCCGCCTGCGCGCCCCGCTGGTGATCAAGCCGCTGGACGGCAATCACGGGCGCGGCGTGACCACGGGCCTGCGGGCCGAGGCCGATCTGCGCGCGGCCTTCGCCGAGGCGGTGCGCCACAGCCGGCGGGTGATCGTCGAGGAGCAGCTGCCCGGGCGCGACCACCGCGTGCTCGTGGTCGACGGCCAGGTCGTGGCCGTGGCCGAGCGCGAGCCGCCGAAGGTGACCGGCGACGGCCTCCGCACCGTCGCCGAACTGGTCGAGGCGGTGAACGCCGACCCCCGCCGCGGCGAGGGGCATGAGGGCGTGCTGACCCGCATCCGTCTCGACGCCGCCGCCGCGGAGGTGCTGGCGCGGCAGGGGCTCGCTGTCGACGCCATCCCGGAGCCCGGCCGGGAGGTGCTGTTGCGAACCGCCGCCAACCTGTCCGCCGGCGGCACGGCTGTCGACCGCACGACGGAGATCCATCCCGACAACGCCGCCCTCGCCAGACGGGCCGCGCTGGCCATCGGCCTCGACGTGGCCGGG
>JANJTI010000221.1 GCA_024711185.1 Brevundimonas sp.
CGACGATCGCGAGACTGACCAGCGTCAGGACCAGAGACATGGCGTTGCTGGACATCGTCCAGTCCCGCGCCTCGACCGCGCCGGGCGTGATGGACATGGCCGCCATGGACACGAAGTGCAGGACGAACAGGCCCAGCGCCCCGGAGGCCGCGGCCGCCGTGTTTCCGAACCGGCCGCGGCCCGGCAGAAAGACCGAGCCGGCCACGGCGACGGCCACGCCGCCCGCCACGGCGGCCGCGGCGAGGCCCAGGTCCCACTGGAGATGGCCCGGCAACACGAGGCCCGCGACCCCGAGGAAATGCATCGCCGCCACCCCGGACAGACAAAGCGCGGCGGCCAGGCCGCGGAACACGGGTCCGTTCCGGGTCAGGGCGACAAGGCAGGCGGCCGCGGTGCTGACGAACACCATGGCCGCGGAGGCGAGGGTGAGGCCGACGTCGTAACGAACGTCCGCGACCTCATAGCCCTGCATGGCGATGAAGTGGGCGGAGAAGACGGCGAGACTGCTGATCACGACGCCGAGGGCGGCGCGTCCCCGGTGCAATCCGCCGCGCGCGTCGCGGGAGCGGACCAGAAGATGCGTCGCCGTGCACATTCCGAACAGGCCGACGAGAACCGCCGCCGCGGTCCAGCGCCAGTCATGCTGGAAGGCGATGCAGTAGAGTATGCGGTCCAACGCCGGCCCCCTTCAACCGGGAGTATCCGACGAAGGGGTGAACAAAGCTTTGGCGTGGACGGTCAGGCGCTGGCGGAGCCCAGCACCACGGCGAACTCCTCGCCCATGACGCGGGTGGGGTCGATCTGCCGGTCGCCGCGGCGCACCTCGAAGTGCAGGTGCGGTCCGGTCGAGCGGCCCGTCGAGCCGACGAGGCCGATGCGCTCGTCGCCATCGATGCGGTCGCCGCTGGCCACGTCGACGCGGCTGAGGTGGCCGTAGAGGGTGCTCATGCCGTTGGGGTGGCGAATCTCGATGAAGCGGCCGAAGCCGCCGGCGTCATAGCCGGTGCGCAGCACCTCGCCCTCGGCGGCGGCGTAGACGCCGGTGCCCTGCGGCGCGGCGATGTCGACGCCCTGGTGCGCCCGGGTGCGGCCGTTGAGCGTGCGCATCCCGAAGCCCGAGTTGATGGCGTAGCCCTTCACCGGCTGGATGAAGGCGATCTTGCGGGTCATCGGCCCGGCCGCCTCGGCGACGGCCGTGAAGGGCGGCGCCTCCGGCACGGCGACGGACTCGTAGGGGATCGGCCCTTCCGCCTCGGGGACCGGGGCGAAGGCCATGGCCATGACGGCGGCGGCGGTGAAACCGGCCACCTGGCCGGAGTGAATCAGAAACGACCGGGCGGTCGGCAACAGGCGTCGCATGGGCGGCGTCGGCTCCGTGTTCGGCTCGGGCAGAGCAGGGAAGGGACGTCCGGCCCCGCCGCTCGGGCGAGACCTGCGAAAGGAGGGTGTGCGTCCCTGGAACCGGCAAACTGACGGCGGGCGGGGGCGACTTTGGGGCGCTGCGGGGCGGCAGGTCGTCGCACCCTGGAACCGAATGCAAAAAGGGCGCGAAGCCAGTGGCCGCGCGCCCTTTCGCCCGATTCTTCCTGAGCTTACTGCAACGGCAGGCTGAAGGTTATGGCGCCAACATGGCTGTCGGCGGCGTCCCCGAAGCGGCCGCGGTAGCCCACCGTCATGGTCACCGGGCCGATGTCGGCGTCGACGCCGGCGGAGGCCAGCAGCGAGCCGCCGAAGGGCTCGTCGAACGCCCGCTCCAGCACCTGGGCCGGGTTGGAGGCGATGCCGACCCGCACCGGATCGCCGCCGTTGCTCAGGGTGTCGCGATAGCCGCCCTCGACCCAGAAGCGCATGCCGTCGCCGCCGGCCTCGGCGCGCAGCGCGACTTCGGCCGAGGTCCCGCTGAGGGTGCGGTCGGCATAGCTGTACTGGGCGGCGACGCCCTGCTCGATGTAGCCGTTCACGTCCGCCGAGACGTAGCTGAGGGCGGCGCGGGGCGACAGGGCGATGCCACCCATGTCGAACCACGTCCCCGCCTGCAGCCGGGCGCCGAAGCTGGCCCCCGAACTCTGGCCGGTGTGGACCACCGGCGAGAGGGAGGTCATGCGGGTGATGCCGTCGTAGTTGTCGATCGATCCGCCGACCACGCCGCTGACGAACATGTCGCCCGAGCGCCAGCCGCCGGCGAAGTCGATGCCGAAGCTCTGCACGTCGAACGCCATCGGACCGGCTTCGACCTCGGTGGTGCGGAAGCTGGCGGCCAGCCCGAAGCGCTTGCTGTCGGAGGTGACGTAGTCGAAGCCGACCCGGCCGCCCCAGCCGGTCGCGTCGGCAGCGGCCACCGGACCCCGCGCGTCAGTCTCGACGCTGTCGGCGATCAGACCGAAGGTCATCTGCATGCCGGGCGTCCAGGCGGCGCGGCCGGAGAGGCCTTCCGTGGCCAGGTCGAGCAAGTCCTCGCGCTGGCGATAGCCGGTCTCGGCCTGGACGGTCGACTGCGCCCCGAGGTCCCCGTAGTACAGATAGTCGTTGGCGAGCGCAGCGATCAGCCGGTGGCCGGCGGCGGTCGGATGGACCCCGTCCCAGTACAGGTATCCGTCCGGGTTGGCGCAGACCGTGACGCCGTTGAAGCAGGCGTCGCGGACGTTGGTCAGGCCGAACGCGCCCGGATTCGCCGCCAGCGGATCGCTGATCTTGTAGAGATCCATCAGGATGATGTTGGTGTCGCCCTGGGCCGCCGCCGTCGCGGTGAGGCTGGTCAGCAGGGCGCTGTTGAAGCTCTGGCCGGCGAAATCGGCCAGGGGCGCGGCCGCCGCGCCGGGGCCCTGGTTGAACTGGGGCGTGATGCCGAGGCGCGGAAGGTTGGTGACCAGAATGGTCCCGGCCCCGGCCGTGGCGACCTGGTTGACGAGGAAGTTGATGTCGCTGACGGCGCCCAGCACCACCGGGGTGATGGCCCCCGTCGGACTGGCGGATGCCCCGGCCGCCGGGATGGCCTGGAAGATGTTGTTGGCGCCGCC
>JANJTI010000158.1 GCA_024711185.1 Brevundimonas sp.
GGCGCCGGGGGCGATCGCGAGCAACGGCGCCCCGTCGTCGGGGATGAGACGGTCGACCGAGGCCCGGGTCGCCTCCGAAACATGCAGGCGGGGCGGCGGAATCTCGTCCAGCTGGAGCACCCGCGCCGCCAGTTCGACCCTGTGCACGCCCGGTTCGTCCTCGCCGCGGACGGCGCGTTTCTGGCGCTTCAGCTTGTCGGAGAAGCGGGTGCCGCGCATGTCGACGACCAGCCCCCACTTCACCGCCCGGACCTGGTTCCAGAGGCCCAGCCACTCCAGCCGGCCTTCCTTCTCGAGCACGATCAGGCGGTCGAGGCGGGGCGTGTCGGCGAACAGGGGCGCGCTGGCGGGGGAGCCGACGATGGTGAAGCTCGCCCGCGGCATGGCCTCGACCAGATACGCCAGCGGTCCGGAGGACAGGACGGCGTCCTCGGGATCGGCCTCGGCGAGGTAGAGGATGGGAAAGCGGGCCGCCATGGCCGGATGGTAGACGGATTCTCCCCGGCTCAAGCCCCGGGGCGCCGCGCCTGCGGGCCTGAAAGCCACTTGGCTGTGGATGGTCCCGGCGGCGCGACATGTTGACCCCGGCGTCGGTTCGGCCGAGGGAGCGTCGATGTCCCTTCCCCTCCTGCCCGGGCGCGAGTGCGGCGGCTGCGTCGAGTGCTGCCGGGTCATCCCGCTGAATCTGCCGGAACTGGCCAAGCCGACGGGCGAGCTGTGCGCCTACTGCGTCGACGGCGCCGGGTGCCGGGTGCACGCGATCCGGCCGCAGACCTGCCGGACGTGGTTCTGCCTGTGGCGGGTGGTCGAGCTGTCGGAGGACTGGCGGCCGGACCGCAGCGGGATCGTGGTGCGGCCGGACGGAATCGAGGACGGGGTGATCACCCTGTTCGTGGTGCGGCGGACGGCGTTCCTCGCCTCGCCTGAGCTGTTCGGCGTGGTCGCCGGCTGGCTGGCCGAAGGGATCGAGGTGGCGCTGAGCGTCCCCGGCCCCCTCGGGAGCTATCCGGCGCGGGCGGTGGTCACGGACTGGCTGCGGCCGGCGGTCGAGGCTGGCGACCCGGCCGACTTCGCGGAGCGGGTGGTCCGCTCGCTGGACCGGCTGGCGCAGCACGACTGGCAGGCGGACGGGATCACGGCGCGCTACGCGGTCGAAGGCTGAGCGCTTGGCCGGCTGCGCCCCCGGCCCTATCTCCGCGACATGACCCGCATCGCCCGCCTCGACAGCCGCGTCCTCGTCCGGGTCAGTGGGCCCGACGCCCGGCCCTTCCTGCACAATCTGCTGACCCGGGACGTGGAGACCCTGGCCGCCGGCGAACTGCGCTTCGGGGCGCTGCTGTCGCCTCCGGGGCGGTTGCTGTTCGACCTGTTCCTCTTCGGCGAGGCGGAGGGCGTGCTGCTGGACGCGGCCGCCGACCGGCGCGAGGCGCTGCTGCAGCGGCTGGCGATGTACCGGCTGCGGGCGCAGGTCGCCGTCGAACCGCTGGACGACGCGGTGTTCGCCGCCTGGGACGGGGCGGCGGAGGGGTTCGCGCCCGACCCGCGGCTGCCGGCGCTGGGCGCTCGGCGCTACGGCGGCGAGGCGGCGACCAACGCCACGGAAGACGACTTCCAGGCCCATCGGCTGGCGACGGGCGTGCCCGATCCGGCGGCGGACGCGGCTCCGGACAGGACCTATCCGATCGAGGCCAACTTCGACCTGCTGAACGGGATCGACTTCGCCAAGGGGTGCTTCGTCGGGCAGGAGACGACGTCGCGGATGAAGCGGCGGGGGACGATCCGCAACCGCATGCTGCCGATCATCTTCGAGGGCCCGCCGCCGCCGTTCGGGGCCGAGGTGCTGAACGGCGAGCTGCGGGCCGGCGAGGTGTTGACGGGACGCGACGGGACGGCGATGGCCCTGCTGCGGCTGGACCGGCTGGAGGGGGCGCTGACGGTGGAGGGTCGGGCCGTGCAGGTCCGGCGGCCGATGTGGTTTCCTCCGCCCGGCTGATGTTGCAGCGCGGCAAGACTCATCTTGCACCTGCGGCGGAAAGGGACGATCTAACCGCCGAACGTTTTGAATGAGGATGCTCCCATGTCCGATCCGGTCGTCATCTGTTCCTTCGCCCGCACGCCGATGGGCGGCTTCCAGGGCGCGCTGTCCGGGGCCAAGGCCACCGATCTGGGCGCGACGGCGGTGAAGGCGGCGGTCGAGCGGGCGGGCGTCGATCCGGCCAGGGTCGAGCAGATCTTCATGGGCTGCGTCCTGCCCGCCGGTCTGGGTCAGGCGCCGGCGCGGCAGGCTGCGATCGGCGCCGGGCTGGGCCAGCACGTCGAGGCGACCACGGTCAACAAGATGTGCGGCTCGGGCCTGCAGGCGGCGATGATGGCGCACGACGCGCTGAAGGCCGGCACCGCCGACGTCATCGTGGCCGGCGGCATGGAGTCGATGACCGGCGCCCCCTACGTGATGGCCAAGCATCGCGGCGGGGCCCGCATCGGCCACGACGTCATCTCGGACAGCATGTACCTGGACGGGCTGGAGGACGCCTACACCCCCGGCAAGCTGATGGGGGCCTTCGCCGAGGAGACGGCGAGCCAGTACCAGTTCACCCGCGAACAGATGGACGACTACGCCATCGAAA
>JANJTI010000206.1 GCA_024711185.1 Brevundimonas sp.
ACATCCGGCTGGTCGGCGGCCTGCTGTCGGCGCATCTGGCCAGCGGCGACCCGGTGCTGCTGGCGAAGGCGAAGGACCTCGCCGACCGCCTGATGAAGGCCTTCGAGGCCTCGCCGCACGGCCTGCCGTACCGCTATGTGAACCTGAGGACCGGGGCGGTGCGCGACCCGGAGACCAATCTCGCCGAGATCGGGACCTATGCGGCCGAGTTCGGGGTGCTGGGCCAGCTGACCGGCGACGACCGCTACTATGCAGCGGCCAAGCGGGCGATGAAGCACGCGCTGGACCGGCGCTCGGACCTCGGCCTGATGGCCGCCAACATCCATGCGGAAACGGGGGCGCTCACCAGCCGCAACGCCTCGATCGACGTCTATGCGGACAGCTTCTACGAATATCTGTGGGACAGCTGGGAGCTGTTCGGCGACGCCGAGATGAAGGGCTGGGCCGAGGAATGCCTCGGCGCCATCAGCCGGCATCAGGGCAGGCGCTACGACCTGCGGCTCTGGTACCCGATGGTCGACTACGAGACAGGCGAGGTGACGGGGACGTCCCAGACCGTCCTGGGCGGTTACCTGTCGGGCCTGCTGGCCCAGGCGGGGCGGGTCGAGGAGGCCGACCTCTTCCTCACCAGCTACGCCGAGTTGCAGGACGCCTTCACCGTCATCCCGGAATCGATCGACGTCCGGACGCGGCAGCCGCGCGGGGTGCGCACCGGCCTGCGGCCCGAGTTCGCGGACGCCTGCCTGCACCTGTGGCTGATGACGGACGACGACCGCTATCGGGCACTGACGGCGACCCACTACCGCAACATGAAGGCCACCTCGAGGGCGGCGTACGGCTACACCGCGCTGGCCGACATCACCACGCGGCCGATGACCCAGGGCGACAACTGCCCCGGCTACTGGTGGTCGGAGCAGATGAAGTACTACTGGCTGATGTTCGCCGAGCCGCGGCGGGTGGATCTCGACCGGCTGATGCTGAGCACGGAGGCGAATGTGCTGCGGGGGTTTGTGCGGACGTAGGCGGGATGATCAATCGTCCGCCACAGGAGCCGCACCTGTGAGCTTCACTACGCCCCAGATCGCAAACGGTGCGGAGACGATGCAGACCGCAAGTAGGGCAACCACCATGAGCTTTTCGTTGTCGCGGGGGAGCCGCTCGAGGATCACCGCGCCCGTCGTCAAGGGGCCGAAATAGAGCAGAAGCCACCAAATGCTCTTGCCGCGGGCGCGCATCCGGCGATCCGCGATCCGCGCCATGTAGAGAATGGCAACCACACCGATGAGCAGCGACACGACTCGAGCTGCAACGTTGCCGGATTCCGCCGCCAGCGCGGTGAGCAAGATCACGATCGCCAGACTCGCTCCCAAGAGCGCCCTCGCGTGCATTCCACCGTTTCCCGGAGTGCCTTGGAACATCTGAGGCCTGCCTTACCTGGAGCCGGACATCGCGTACGCCGACATCGAATACGGCCGGGCCCCAACCGGCGTACCCCACGTCGTGTTCGGCTCGGCGCCCATGACGAAGTGCAGGGTTCCGCCGGCCATGATCTCCTCGTGGCCGATCCAGCTGCGGGTCAGGGGCTGGCCGTTCAGGGTCACGGACCGGACGTAGAGGTTCTCGTCCGACAGGCCCTCGGCCGTGACGGTGAAGCGGCGGCCGTTGTGGAGGTTGAGGGCGATGCGGTCGGCGAAGGGGCGGCCGAGGACGTACTGGTTCGAGCCCGGCGCCACCGGGTAGAAGCCCATGGCGGTGAACATCAGCCAGGCCGACATCTGGCCGACGTCGTCGTTGCCGCTGAGGCCGTCGGGCGCGGCGCGGTACTGGCTGTCGACGATCTGCTTCAGCCGCCCTTGCGTGCGCCACGGGGCGCCGGCGAAGGCGTACAGGTACGCCGCGTGGTGGCTGGGCTCGTTGCCGTGGATGTACTGGCCGATCAGGCCGGCGATGTCCTCGGCGTGGGAGTAATCGAGGCCGGTGTTGTCGAACTCGAACATGGCGTCGAGCTTCTCCACCGTCGCGGCGTCGCCGCCCATGGCCGCGATCAGGCCGGCCGGGTCGTGGGGCACGAACCACGAATACTGCCAGGCGTTGCCCTCGGTGTAGTCGCTTCCGTAGTTGATCGCCGTGGCGTCGAACGGCTCGCGGAACGAGCCGTCGGCGAGGCGGGCGCGGACGAAGCGGGTCTCCGGATCGAAGGTGTTGCGCCAGGCGCCGGCGCGGCGGTCGAACAGGGCCTGCACGTCGCTCCGGCCGAGCCGCTCGGCCATGCGGGCGATGGTCCAGTCGTCGTAGGCGTACTCGACCGTCTTTGAGGCCGCTTCCGGCTCGCGGTCGATGGGGACGTAACCGAGGTCCATATAGTCGCCGAGGCCGCCGTAGGGGCGGTAGGTGGCCGAGGCGACCATGGCCTCCAGCGCCGCCTCGCCGTCGATGCCCGGGACGCCCTTCAGATACGCATCGGCGATGACCGGGACGGCGTGGTAGCCGATCATGGTCCAGGTCTCCTGACCCGCGAACGACCAGACCGGCAGGATGCCGTACGGGCTGACCCGCTGTGCGGCCAGCAGGGACTCAACCATGTCGGCGTTGCGCTCGGGCGGCGCGACCAGGGTCAGCAGAGGGTGCTGGGCGCGGAAGGTGTCCCACAGGCTGAAGGTGGAGTGGACGGTGAATTCCGCCTCGTGGACCTGCTGGTCCGGACCGCGCCAACGCCCGTCCGCGTCGCTGTGCACCGAGGGGGCGATCAGCGAGTGGTACAGCGCCGTATAGAGGCTGGTGCGCATCTCCTCGGGCGCGTCGATCTCGACCACCGAGAGGGCGTCCTGCCAGGCGGCGCGGGCGGCGGCGCGGGTGCGGTCGAAGTCGAAGCCGGCGGCCTCGCTCTCAAGGTTGGCGATCGCCCCCGCCTCGTCGACCGAAGAGACCGCGACCTTGACCA
Source organism: Brevundimonas sp. (assembly GCA_024711185.1). Lineage (GTDB taxonomy): Bacteria > Pseudomonadota > Alphaproteobacteria > Caulobacterales > Caulobacteraceae > Brevundimonas. Next base: position 2,942 of record JANJTI010000206.1, read on the forward strand.
GTAGCGGCCCGACGATCGGGCCGAAGTCGAAGGCGGCTTCCAGCGCCCGGCCCTGCACCTGGGCACGGTCGGTCGCATCCCGCCCCGGCTGGCGGAAGCCGTTGTAGGGGACGTCCTCCTCGCGGTTGCGCAGCTCGTAGCCGACCACGGGGCGAGAGAAGCGCATGGCGAAATACAGCTGGCGTCCGGGGGCCCAGCCGCGGGTTTCGCGGAAGCCGGTCACCGTGCCGTCGGGATGCACCCGGAGGCGCGACCACAGCACCTTGCCGGGGTAGTCGTAGATCGAACTGCGGAAGTCGAGCAGCAGCCGGGCCGGGGCGCTGCGCGGGAAGCTGTAGCGGTGCAGCCCGACGCGGGTCCCGGCGGTGAGCTCCGCGCGGACGCCGGAGTCGGTCAGGCTGACGGCGTAGTAGCCGGGCTCGGCGACCTCGGAGGCCTTGTTGTAGCGCGAGCGGTAGCCCGAGCCGGGCTGGTCGGCCTGGCCCGGGTCCCACTTCACCTCGCCAGATATGGGGGTGATCAGGACGTCGCCGAGATCGGAGTGGCCGGTGCCCGAG
>JANJTI010000210.1 GCA_024711185.1 Brevundimonas sp.
GCCGGCGGGGGCGGGGGCGGGGGTGGCGCGGCCGGAGCCTGGCGCCCCGGCGGCCGCACGCGCGAGCCGCTGACCTGCACCTCGTCCCTCGCCGCCTGGAGTTCGGCCGCCTCGCGGCGCAGGGCCGCGGCGGACAGCACCGGCTCGACGTCGGCGTCGCCGGCGCGCCCGACCCGCAACGGCACCTCGTCGAGAAGGGTTGCGGCCAGTCTCAGGGCGTCGGGGCTGGCGCGCTCCCGACCCCAGGCGGCCAGTTCGGCCGCCATCAGCACCCGGCCGACGCCGCGCGCTTCGGGCGTTTCAGCGATGGCGGACGGGTCCTGCGAAGCCGCGCCGGGCGCCGCGGACCAGCCGCCGACCGCGGCCGCGGCGAGGACGAGAAGAAGTCGGAATCCCGGTCGCATCCAATCACCTGCAGGCCTGAAGAACAGCGAGGCTTGCACTCTCGGGGGCCGGCATCAAGGCGCCAGTGACGGAAGCTGACGTCGTCAGTCCGGCGTGCGCACGGCGCCGTTGAGGATCCGGCGATCGGCCCGGGCCTGGACCAGGACGGCGACGGCCTCGTCCGCGGCGACGCCGGCGGGCAGGCGATAGAGACCGGGTCGACCGGTCCAGCCGCCGAGCACCTCGACCGCCCGCACCACATTGACCTGGCGCACGGTCCGCCCGCGGTTGTCGCCGGCGGCGATCTCCACCGTCTGCGGCCCCGGCTTGTAGATCACGGCCACAACGTCGGCGCCGCCCGCAGGCGCGCGTCCGGAGCCCACGCCCACCCGGTCGCCGGTCTGACGGAACTCGATCTCCGGCGGAAAGACGCGCCGTTCCGCCTCTTCCTCGACCGCGGCCTGCAAGGCCTCGACCGCGGCCACGGGCGCGGCGCGCCGGCCGTCGATCACGACCTGCGGCGTGGACACCGCTCGCAGGCGCAACGGCCTGCGGTAGCTGCGCTGACGCTCAGCGAACTCGGGCCGCGCAAAGGTGTCCTCCCAGCCGAGGTAATCCCAGTAGTCGACGGCGTAGGTCAGGGCGATGACGCCGGGCGAGGCGGCGAGGGCCTCGACCCGGTCGTTGACCTCGGGGCAGCCGGCGCAGCCCTGGGCGGTGAACAGTTCGACCACCACCGGCTCCGGCGGCGCCTCCCGCGACGGCGCGCGCGAGGAAGCCGGCTGTGCCGACGAAGTCGCCGCGAACAGGGCGGCCAGCCCGGCCGCCGCAGGGAAGATCCAGCCCCGGAAGCGCATGGCGCGCACCTTAATCACGGGGTCGCGGCGCGCGCCGCTCATTTTCGCGTGAGGGGTCAGACGCGGATGTCGAGCAGGGCGCCCGGCCGCCTTGGTCGGTCCGCCGCGGCGACCGCCGCCGGAGGCGGGGCCGGGGTTTCGACCGACGCCGTCGGCTCTCCGGGAGCCGCCGCCCTGAGGCCTTCCAGGGCGGCCTGGAAGAAGGTCGAACGCGAGGACCGCGCCGGAGCGGGCGGCGCCTGGGTCGGGAACAGGATCGAGGGCGCGGGCGGACGAATCGCGTTCATGCCCGCAGGGTTAACGAACCTGGTCTACGAAAGGTTAACCGCGCGGCGTCGCCGTCGGGGGAGGGCGCGGCGGCGCCTGCATGGCGGCGACCAGGCGCGCGACCTCCGCATCGTCGACCAGGGGGCCGGCGAACTTGGCCACGACCTGGCCCATGGCGTCGACCGCGAAGGTCTCCGGCGCCCCGGTGATGCCGAGATCCAGGCCCGCCCGGCCGTCGCGGTCGACCAGCACCATCGAGTAGGGGTCGCCCAGTTCGTCGAGGAAGGCCCGCGTGTCGACCGGATCGTCCTTCCACGCCACACCCACGACGGCGACGCCCTGCTCCTTCAGGGCCATCAGCTTCGGGTGTTCGATGCGGCACGGCGCGCACCAGCTGGCGAAGACGTTGATCAGCATCGGCTTGCCGACGCCGGCGGTCTTCAGGTCGACGTGGCCCGGACCGGCCTCGGCGCCGGTCAGCATCGGCAGCACCGTCTCCGGCACCGGCTGGCCGACGAGGGCGTCGGGCTTGATGGAGGGATCCCGCTTCAGCGACCAGCCGATGAACAGGGCGGCGAGCGCCACGAGCACGACCAGCGGAACGATGGCCAGCCAGCGGTTCACGGGCGGTCTCCAGCGTCCGACTCCAGCCGTTTCAGTTCGGCCGACCAGCGCCGCGCGGCGAGCAGGGCGCGGGCCGACAAGGCCGCAAGCACCGCGGCGGCGATCGCCCAGGCCGGCCACACGAAGGCGGCGTACTTGCCCATGTCCAGGTCGAGCATCGTCCGGGCTTCTCCTGCTCAGGCTTCCAGGGCGCGGCGGGTGCGGATGGCCAGCACCCGGCGACGCACGATCTCGGTGCGGATGGCGGTCAGCCAGAGGGCGAGGAACAGCGCGCCCCAGGCCGCCATCATGGTCAGCAGCGGGGTCAGGAACTCGCCGGTCAGCGACGGCCCCCCGGCGCGCAGCAGCGAGGCGGGCTGGTGCAGGGTGTTCCACCAGTCCACGGAGAACTTGACGATCGGCAGGTTGATGAGGCCGACGAGGCCCAGCACGGCGGCCGCGCGGGCGGCCTTCTGCTCGTCGTCGATCGAGGCGCGCAGCGCCATGTAGCCGATGTAGAAGAGGAACAGGATCAGCACCGACATCAGCCGCGCGTCCCCCCACGCCCACCAGGCGCCCCACATGGGCTTGCCCCACAGGCTGCCGGTAACCAGGGCCAGGAAGGTGAAGGCCGCCCCCGGCAAGGCGGCGGCGCGGGCGGCCGCATCCGCGAGGGCGTGGCGGAACACCAGGGCGAAGAAGCTGGACACGCCCAGCGCGCCATAGGCCATCAGGCCCAGCGAGGCCGCCGGCACGTGCACGAACATGATCCGCACCGTGTCGCCCTGCTGGTAGTCCTCGGGCGCCGCGAAGGCCCGCCAGGTGGCGACCGCGAGCAGGACGACGGCCACGGCCCAGAGCAGCGGCGTCAACGGCCGGGTGAAGCGCAGGAAGCGGTCGGGATTGGCGAGGCCGAACATCAGGACCGCTCTTTAGTGGCTGTTCGCGCCGGGCGCTACTTGGGGCCTTCCCGGAGACGAGACGGCTTGTCGCAGCGCCTCCGCGCGTGCCACACCGCGACAAGGCAGGAGGGCGGCATGGGTCAGGACATCGTCAGGGACGCCAACGGCAATCCGCTGTCCGACGGCGACAGCGTAACCCTGATCAAGGACCTGAAGGTCAAGGGTTCGGGGGGCGTGACCCTGAAGCGCGGCACGCTGGTGAAGAACATCCGCCTGACCGACGACGTCGCCGAGATCGAGGCGAACGTCGAGAAGGTCCGCGGCCTCGTCCTGCGGGCCGGGTTCGTCAGGAAGGCCTGACGGCCAAGGTTACGAAGCTTTAAATGGCAGGCCCACCGGCCTTCGGTACGCCTCGGCCGAACCGGAGTCCGCCATGAACCCCTCCCGCGTCGCCCTGGCCGTCCTGACGCTGCTGGCTGCGCCCGCCGCGGCCGCCCAGGAGTCTCCGGGCGCCTCGTGGATCGACCAGCCGCGCGACTGGTCGGAGACCCTGAGAGCCGACGCGACGGCGCTGCACGCGGCCATCATCGACAGTCACCCGGGGGTCTACGACTCGCTCAACCCGGAGTTCCGCGCCCGCGTCGACGCAGGCCTCGCGGTCGCTCTCGAGCGGGCGGCGGTCACCACCGACGCCGGCGGCTGGTGGTGGGCGCTGCGAGCCTTCACCGCCAGCTTCGACGACGGCCATGTGCAGATCAACCTGAAGGCCCAGGGCGCAGGCTTCCCGACCCGCTGGCCCGGCTTTCTGACCGTGCGGGACGGCGCGGAACATGTGGTCGCCAGTCGCGATGAGACCGATGCGAGCGTCCCTCCGGCGGGCGCCCGGCTGGTCGATTGCGACGGCGTTCCCGCCGATCGGCTGGCGGCGGAGCGGATCGGCGCCTTCCGGGGGCGCTGGTTTCTGGAGTCCCAGCAGGCCCTGTTCAGCGACTGGCTGTTCATGAACGCCTCGAACCCCTGGACGCCCGAGATGCGCTCGTGCCGGTTCAGCCATGGCGGCGAAACGGAGACCTATGCGCTGAACTGGAGACGCATCGAGCCTGCCCATTTGTCCGGCCGCCGCAACACGCTGGCCCAGCGGCCGCGACCCGAGTTCGGCCTGCGCGTGCTGGACGACGGCGCCGTCTGGATGTCGCTGCCGTCCTTCAACGGTGCGCCCGGGAGCGACGCCCACACCGCCCTCGTGCCGCTGCTCGCCGACGCCGCGGACCGTCAGGCCGCCCTGCGATCCGCGCCGCGGGTGGTCCTCGACCTGCGCGGCAATGGCGGCGGCTCGTCGCACTGGAGCCGGGAGATCGCCCTGATCCTCTGGGGAGAGGAGTGGGTGCGCGCCCATACGCCGCCCCCCGTCGAGGCGATCGAATGGCGGACGTCCGACGCGAACCTGGCCGTGGTGCAAGGTTACCTCGACGAGTGGACCGCGGCCGGAGAGAGCGCCGAGCGCATCGGCTGGGCCCGCGAGATCGTCGAGGGAATGACCGCGGCGCGGGCGGCGGGTCTGCCCTACTGGCGCGATGCGGCCGAGGTCCCCCCCGCGGCCGGGGAACCGGGAGCCCCGCCGGCGCAGCCGATGGCGGGCCCGGTCTACGTCCTGACCGACCCGGTGTGCTCGTCGGCCTGTCTGGACGCGGTGGATCTCTGGAAGGCGATGGGGGCGGTCCAGATCGGGCGCGAAACCTCGGCCGACACGGTCTACATGGACGTGCGGGAAGAGGCCCTGCCCAGCGGGCTGGCCGGTCTGGTGATCCCCATGAAGGTGTGGCGCGGCCGTCCCCGAGGCAACAACGAGCCGCAGCGGCCGGCGCATGTCTTCGCGGGGCCCATGGGCGACGCCGCAGCGCTCGAGGCGTGGGTGCGGACCCTGCCCTGAAGCCTAGCCCTGGGCGTTGCGGACGGCCGCGGCGCCCGCGAAGGGTGTGATCACGGCCGCGAACAGGACGTAGGCGGCGAGGAAGGCCAGCGCCGGGATCGGGGACAGGCCGCTGTCGGCGCGCTCCAGCGCTCCCGCCCCGAAGACGACCGGCGGAATGAACAGCGGCAGGACCACGACGGCGATCAGCAGGCCGCCGCGCTTCGAGCCCAGCGCCAGCGCCGCGCCAAGCGCCCCGGTCAGGGCGAAGCCGAGACCGCCGATCAGGGCCGAGACGGCGACCAGCGGCGCATGCGCCGGCGGCAGTCCGAGGGTGACCGCGGCCAGCGGCGCGGTCACGGCCAGAGGTCCGCCGACGGCCAGCCACTGGGCCAGGGCCTTGACGGTCACCGACAGCTCCAGCGGCGCCGGGCCGAGCGCGATCAGGTCCAGCGCCCCGTCCTCGTGGTCGCGCTCGAACAGGCGCTCGAGCGACAGGATGGATGACAGGGCCAGCGCCAGCCACGCGACGCCGCCGGCCAGCGGGCGCAACCCGGCCGGATCGCCGCCGGCCGCGAGCGGGACCAGCGCGGTGAGGCAGAGGTAGAAGCCGCAGGCCAGCAGCGGCCCCCCGCCGCCGCCCCAGGCCAGGGCCAGCTCGCGTCGCCACAGGATGGTCAGCGCCCTCACCGGCCGATCTCCACCGCCCGCGCCGGCACCGGCAGCGGATCGTGGACGGCGGCCAGAATGGCGCCGCCCTTGTCCAGATGGGCCTGCATGATCAGCCCCAGCGCGGCGCGCCAGCGAGCGTCGAGCGGGGCGAAGGGCTCGTCGAGCAGCCAGATCGGGCGGGGCGCGGCGACGAGGCGGGCGAAGGCGAGGCGACGACGCTGGCCGGCCGACAGCTTGCGCACCTCAAGATCGAGCAGGGGCTCCAGCGCCAGCACGTCGACCGCCGCCGCAACACCGACGGGATCGGCGCCCAGCCATTCGGCCTGGAAGGCCAGCTCCTCGCGCGCGCGGCGTCCGCCCTTGAGGCCGTCGAGGTGGCCGAGCCAGTGGATGTGCCGCGCCCGCGCCTCGGCGGGTTCGACATCGGCGAAGGCGACCGCGCCCGCCTCGGGGCGCAGGAAACCCGCGAGGGCGCGCAGCAGGCTGGTCTTGCCGGCCCCGTTCGCCCCGGTCAGCGCCACCGCCTCGCCCGAGGCGAGCGACAGGTCGAATCCGCGGAACAGGACCCGCTCGCCGCGCTTCAGGGTCAGGCCGGAGACGGTCAGCATACGCCAAGCCAGTTGAGAGCAGATCGCAAAGACCCTGCCGGCGGCGTGGATACATGGACGGGGCCGAA
>JANJTI010000233.1 GCA_024711185.1 Brevundimonas sp.
GATGACCGCTGCCGAGACCTTCACTTCCCGCACGTCCGCCGCGGACCTGCCCGAAATCTTCCTGACCCCCGCCGAGCACGACCAGCTGTCGCGGCTGGTCGGCGACCACGAGGCGACCGGCGTCGCCGGTCTGCTGCAGCAGGAGCTGGACCGCGCCACCGTCGTGGACGACCGGCCGGCGCACGCCGTGGGGCTCGACCGCTGGGTGCATTACAGCGACGGCCGGGCGACCGAGCTTCGCCGGGTGATGATCGTGCTGCCGCAGGCGGCGGACATCGACGCCGGCCGGATCTCGGCCCTGTCCTACGTCGGGGCCGGCCTGATCGGCCTGCCCGAGGGGCAGGGCATCCTCTGGCCGGACCCCTCGGGCGCGATGCGCAAGCTGACGCCTGTGCTGGTCGAGGATCCCGACCCGGTCGAGTTCTGAGCCGGGCGACCGGCGCGTGACGGACGCGCCGGTCACCGCGGGGCCTGTCCGATCAGGCCCGCGATGGCGTCGAGGTACCCGGCGAAGGCCTTGCGCCCCTCCGGCGTGATCGACACGCGGGTCAGCGGCCTGTTGTTCACGAAGCTCTTGGCGATCGTCACGTAGCCGGCCTCCTCGAGTTTCTTCAGATGCACCGACAGGTTGCCCTGGGTGGCCTCGAGCACGGTCTTCAGTTCGGTGAAGTCGGCGGTTTCGACGTCGGCCAGATAGACCATGATCCCCAGCCGCATGCGGCCGTGGATGACGTCGTCGATCCGTCCGAGGTCCTTCAGGCCCATGGCGGGGTCACGCCCTCGCGGCCGTGGCGTCGCGGTACATGATCCAGCCGGGCAGGGCGAACAGGCCGAACAGCGCGACGGTGCAGACGCCGAGGTACCACTGCGGCTCGCGCACCAGCAGGCCGAGGGCGACCGCGGTCGCCCAGCCGCCCAGCGAGGTCGCCAGCATCCAGCCCTTCTTCTTGAGGCTCCAGGCCATGAACCAGGCGGCGCTCTGCAGGGCGAAGATCATGGCCGGATAGTAGAGCCAGATGGCGAAGTCCTGGTCTCGGGCGGCGCCGACGCCGAAGACGATGAGGATGGCGGCGTTGGCCATGCCGGCGCCGCTGAGGCCGGCGCTCATGGCGCGGGACGCCAGCGCGCCGCGATGGCCGGCGGCCTCGTCGCGGCGGTCCCGACGGATGGCCCAGGCCAGGACCGCGAGGAAGGCGACGCTGATCGCCGTCACGAAGGCGAGGTTGGCTGGACCGGGCCAGCGGAGGACGCCGAAGGCCTGGCCGACGTGGAACAGGCACTGCAGCCCGTAAAGCAGGCCGCCGGCGAGATAGCAGATGGCCAGCGTCAGCGAGGGCCGGCCGCCGCCCTCGACGATCGAACGCATGAAGGCGAGGTCGGCCTCGACGGACGGGGCGCGGGGATTGGCGGACATTGCGAGTCTCCGTAACCGGCTCGTCCGAGGCGTGGACGAGGCGGCGGGGGTTGGCAAGCTATTCGGCGGGAACCGCGGCGGCGCCCTGCGGGCCGCGACGCCACGGGACGCGGCGGCCATTGAGGAACCGGCCGAGGAAGCTGTGGCGGACGAGCAGTTCGTAGGTGACGAGACAGACGGCGAACACGCCGAGGGAGACGCCGGCCAGCTTGGCCCACCACGGGCCCGGCCAGTCCTTCACCCACACCTGGGCGAGCATGACCATCGGCAGGTGAAGGATGTAGATCCAGTAGGAGGCGTCGGCGAGATAGCGCCGCACCGGGCTGCGGCCCGACAGGCAACGCAGGCAGAGGCCGATGGCGGCCAGCGCCGAACTGTAGACGGCGAAGGCCGTGACGGCGGCGGCGAGCGCCTTGTCGGCCGTCGGCTCGACCATGGGGACGAGGTGTGGGCCGCCGGCGAGGCTCCAGGCGGCGACGCCGGAAATGACGGCCATGACCAGGAACAGGGGCACCCGGGCGGCGATGCGGTCGAGCAGGTCGCGGCGACGGTCGAGCAGGAAGCCGAGGCCGAAGGCGAGGCCGAAGCCCACCAGCGCGGCCGCATCCGGAACGAGGCCCTCGTCCGGGGTCGGCACGGCGAAGAAGGCGATCCACGCCGGGTCCAGCCACAGGGCCAGCGCCAGCGGCGCGGCCAGCAGGCCCGGCGCCCACGGGCCGACCACGGCGCCGGTGATCCGGTCGACCACCCTCCCCCACGCCCCGCCTCTGTCGAGGGCGGCGAACGGCGCGCGCAGCAGCAGCGCGGCCGCATAGAAGATCAGCAGGACCCAGAGGAACCACAGGTGGGTCAGGGGGAAGCTGGTCCAGTCGTAGCTCGGCGGCGGGGGCGGATCGGCGCCCGGGACGATCAGGCCGGAGGCGTGGGCGTTCCAGACCAGCGCCGTTACGATCCCCGCCATGACCGGCACCCAGAAGGCGGCCAGGGGCCCGGCGATGCGGACCAGCCGGTCGCGGGCGAAACCGGCCCATCCCTTCCGGGCCAGCAGCATGTGGGCGAACAGGCCGGCGATCAGGAAGAAGGCGGTCATCCGGAACAGGTGGATGGCGAAGAACAGGAGGGCGGCGCCGATCGCACGGCTGTCGTCGGCGACGATCCAGGCCTGCTGCGGAAAGAAGGACAGGCTGGCGTGGAGCACCACGCCCAGCAGGAGCGCCCCGGCCCGGAGGGCGTCGAGGCCGTGCAGGCGGTCGGTCGGCGGTGCGGCAGACGTCATCGGCGAATTCTCCCCTTCGAGGACCGCACTGTTACGACAGACTTGTTTGATTTGCAAACTTGTTGACGGACCCCCGGGCGGCTTGTCCCGTGGGGGGCTTCGAAGAAGGCCGGGCCCTTCCTGCGACCCGTGATGGCCGGGACGGCGACCGCGCCGGTCGCCGGGACCGTGCTGCGAAAAACCCCCGGACCTGGGGTCCGGGGGCTCGTTTCAGTGCACCGTCGGCTGTTCGACCTCGACGCCGTCCGAGACCGGCGTGATCGGCACCGAGACCGAGGGGCCGGCGTTGGGGAAGTTGTTCTCGTCGCGGTTCGGCGCGACGCCCTTCTCCAGCAGGTCCTTGATCTCCTCGCCCGACAGGGTCTCGAACTCGAGCAGGGCCTGGGACAGCTTCTCGTGGTCGTCGGCCTTCTCGGTGAGGATCCGGCGCGCCTCGTCCCAGCCCGAGGTGACCAGGCGCTTGACCTCCTCGTCGATGATCCGGGCCGTCTCTTCCGAGACGTTCTGGCTGCGCGCCACCGAGTGGCCGAGGAAGACCTCCTCCTGGTTCTCGCCGTAGGCCACGGTGCCCAGCTTCTCCGAGAAGCCCCAGCGGGTGACCATGGCGCGGGCGAGCTTGGTGGCCTGCTCGATGTCGGACGAGGCGCCCGAGGTGATGTTCTCCTTGCCGAAGATCAGCTCCTCGGCCACCCGGCCGCCGGCCATGATGGCGATGCGGTCGACCATCTGCTGGTACTTCATCGAATAGCGATCGCCCTCGGGCAACTGCATGACCATGCCCAGGGCCCGGCCGCGCGGCACGATGGTCGCCTTGTGGACGGGGTCGGCCATCTTGACGTTCATGGCCACGATGGCGTGGCCGGCTTCGTGATAGGCGGTGAGGCGCTTCTCTTCCTCGTTCATGGCCATGGACTTGCGCTCGGCGCCCATCATGACCTTGTCCTTGGCGTCCTCGAAGTCGCGGTGGGTGACCATGCGACGGTCCTTGCGGGCCGCCATCAGGGCCGCCTCGTTGACGAGGTTGGCCAGGTCGGCGCCGGAGAAGCCGGGGGTGCCGCGAGCGATGGTCTTCACATTGACGTCGGCGGCCAGCGGCACATCCTTCATGTGCACGCGGAGAATCTTCTCCCGGCCCGA
>JANJTI010000244.1 GCA_024711185.1 Brevundimonas sp.
GGCCGCGACATGATTAGCCGTTCCCGACTGTTCTGACCGGAGTTTCCCGCCATGGCCGACGACGCCGCCTTCGACGCCTCGCCCGACGTGCTGACCGCCACCGCCCAGGGGCGGCTGCGCACCATCATCGAGCGGCTGGAGCGGCTCGAGGAGGACAAGCAGGCGGTGATGACCGACATGAAGGAGGTCTTCGCCGAGGCCAAGGGCGAGGGCTACGACGTCAAGACGCTGCGCAAGGTCATCCGTATCCGCAAGCAGGACAGGGCCAAGCGGCAGGAGGAAGAGGCGATCCTCGACCTGTATCTGTCGGCGCTGGGAGAGGTATAGGTCCAGGGGCCAGCTTTCCGGTTCCAGGGTGCAGATCGACCGGTCATCATCCCTGGACCCTAAACCCTGCCGCCTGGAACCTTCTCCAGATGAAGCGAAAGCCGCCGCCCAGCCCCTTCGAAGCCCAGCGCAAGGCGGCGCAGCGGTCGGCGCTGAACGCACTGAAACGGGCGCGGCGGACGGCTGACAGGGCCGGAGTCGCCCTGTCCGAGTGGGAGGGCGAGTTTCTCGACTCGGTCAGCGAGCGGGTGAAGACCCACGGCCGCGCCTTCGGCGATCCCGAACTGGGCGCGCCGGGACAGGCCCTGTCGGCGATGCAGGGCCGCAAGCTGAAGGAGATCGCCGCCAAGGCGAAGGGGGAGGAGCCGCGGAAACGGTGGGGACGGAAGAGGGATTAGGCAGCAGGCAGCCGGGGAGCGGATGGCCCCCCGCAGCCTCTGTCGCTACGGCCTGCTGCCTGTCCCCTGCTCCCTAGAACAGGATCTTCCGCAGCGTCAGTCGCACCGTGCGGCCCTCCGGGTCGAGGAAGTCGGGCTGGTAGTTGAGCGGGGTATCGGCGCCGTCCGCGGTGACCTCGGGGCGGCTGTCGAACAGGTTCTGGACGCCGAGCTGGATGCGCGAGCCGGCGAGCCACGGGAAGCGCTCGACCCATGAGGTGCGCTGGTTCAGATCCATGAAGACGTTGAGGTTCACCGTCAGCTGGTCCGAGAACTCGAGGTCGGGGCCGGTCCCGCCGTCGATGCGGGTGCCGTCGCGCCAGTTGGCCATGACGAAGGTCCCGATCCCGTTGCGGAACACGCCGCCCATGGCCTGGACTTCGTGGCGCGGGCTGCCGCCGCGCGCTGAGGTGGCGGCGCCGTCGAGCAGGTCGAGCGTCGGCAGGCCGTCGGCGATGACGATTTCGTCCTGGATGCGCCAGGTGTGATAGACGGAAACGTGGAACCGGCCCTGTCCGGGCTGCATGCCGCCACCGCGACCGCCGCCGCCCATGCGGATCTGGCCGCCGCCGCCGCCCACGCCGGCCGGAGGCGGGCCGCCGCCTTCGATCCGCATCACCATCGGCGCACCGCCGGGCCCGCCGGGCCCGCGACCGCCCGCCCCTGCGGGTCGCGCGGTCTGGGGATTGGGCGTCCCGAACGCACGCGAGAAGTTGAAGCCGGTGCGCAGGTCCTGCCGCTCGTAACGGTCGAAGTTGAGCGGCCGGGCATCGACCGAGACCAGGTTCCCGTCGGCGTCGCGCACGAAGCGGTCGGGCAAGGCCGCCTCCAGGTCCGGGGTCAGGGTAGGGAAAGAGGCGATGTAGTCGTCCGTGCGGCTCCACGTCCAGGTGGTGCTGAGCGACAGGTCGGTCTCGGTCAACGGGCGCAGGGTGCCGCCGAGGCGGACGACCTGTCGGTTGTCGGCGTCCAGATTCGGGTTTCCGCCCGTGAATTGGGTGACCAGCACGGTCTCGCCGGTGCTGAAGTCGAACACCGGTACGTTGGGGGTGGCGATCAGCGGATCGTTGAGCTGGCTGATCGTGGGGGCGCCCTCCTCGTCGGTCCAGCTTGCGAGGAAGGAGAGCTTCTCGATCGGGGACCAGTTGAAGGTGGTTCCGAAGGTGGACAGGCCGCCGAAATCCGACAACTCCTCGAAGCCCGCGTCGACGCTGACCGACAAATCGCCGAGACCGGTCAGGACCTCGTTGCGCCGGCTGGCGATGGGAAAGTTGAGGCTGGTCTGGCCGTTGATCCGGTCGCGGGATTGCTCGCGATCGGTGGTCACGCCGCCGCGGGTGCTCGTCGACTCGAGAGAGCGGGTGTCCGCTCCGAGCTTGAAGGTCGTGCTGACGTCGCCGGCAGGCAGCTCCCAGATGTCGCCGGTGAGAACAACCTCGGTCCCCAGCCGCTGGGACACCGACCGGGCGGTGTCGTTCGGCAGGCGGGCGAAATCCGCCGGATCGAGGGCGCCAAAGGGATTGGCCGAGGGATCGTCGGCGGCGAGGCGAGCCTGGAAGGGGGCGCCGGCGTAGCCCCGACCGGTCACCGTATCCGTCTCGGTCCGTTCGAAGTCGCCAGTCAAGGTCCAGCGCCACTCTTCGCCGACGAAGCCGTCGAGCACGAAGCCGGCCTCGGCCCTCAGAGTGTCGGTCTCGCGCTGAAGGGCGGCGGCGTCGTCGAGATAGCGGAACACCAGGACGTCGTCGGAAAACGGCGAGAAGGGGTTTGTTTCGGGCAGGGTGAGACCGACCCCCGGCAGGCCGTTGAAGCTGCGGCTGGAGCTGTCCTGCAGGCTGGCGCTGACCGTTCCCTGGGTGGTGCTGTTGAGGTCGCGCTTCAGGGTGCCGCTGATCTGGGTGCGTTCGGACGCAGACAACAGAGTCCGGTAGGCGGTCAGGTCGCCGCTGCGTGGATCGCCCGCGGCCCCCACGAAGTCGGCGAGGGTCGGGGTGTTGGTGGAACCGGGAACGGGTGTGATCGCCACGCCGAGGGCCGGATCGATGGCCGCGCACGAGGCCGGGGTCGCCATCAGGCAGCCGGGTGAATAGCCGACGCTGGTGACGTTGCCGATCAGATCATAGGGCGTGGAGCCCGGATCGCGCTGGATGTCGCGCTCGGTCTCGAAGAGGGGCGAGGAGCGCGCGTACTCAATATCCATCGACCAGCGGTTGGAGCCCGCGATCCGCAACAGGTCGGCTTCGGCCTCAACAGTGGTGCGGCCGCCCTGGGTGGGGACGCGGCCGGTGAGCTCGTAAGTCGTCGAGCGGAAGTCTGACTTGAGCACGAAGTTCACCACCCGCTGCTCGGGGCGGTAGCCGAACTGGACGGCAACGGCCTCGGGCAGGATCTCGGTGCGCTCGATGGCCTCGGTCGGGATGCCCCGGATTTCGCGGAAGCCCGAGACGCGGCGGCCGTTGACGAGGAATACAGGCTGCAGATCGGTGCGGCCGCTGGAGCTCCGGGTGATCGGCTCCAGATAGGTCATCAGCTCAGCGATGTCGGAGGCCCCGTAGGCCATGATCTCGTCGGCCGTCAGGGTGACGTCCGGCGGGATGTCGGTATCGACGCTGCCACGCTGACGCACGCCGCTCACCGCCACCGTGCCCAGGTCATAGGAGTCGGGGTCGGCGGCCGCCCGGGGGGGCTCCTGCGGCTCCGGCTGCGCCTCGGGGGCGGACGCCGGCGGCTGCTGGGTTGTCGCGGATCCGGGCTCCGGAGCTTGCTGCGGCGGGGTCGTCTGGATGACGCCGGCCATGAGTCCGGACAGGGCGGTGGTGACGAGGAGCATGTTCGGGTCCCGGGGAGATACGAGCCGCTAACGTTCCGTCCCCGTGTTTCCGTCGCGTTTCAACCGTGAAACCCGCAGTGGCCCGGAACGGGAGGTCGGCCGGACGCGTCGTGAATCGCGTGCGGGCCGCCCCAGCCGCAGGTTGTGTTCAGAAATCAGGCTTCACCGTGGCGTGGCGCGCGAAAGTCGCCGCGCTTCAGCCCGCCTCACGCAGCGCGTTCTCGAGGCCCTGTTCGCGCACCTTGCGGTAGAGGGTGGACCGGCCGATCCCGAGGCGGCGGGCGATTTCCGACATGTGGCCGGCGTAAACCTCAATCGCGTGCTGGATCAGGTCGCGCTCGATCTCCTCGAGCGTGCGCAGGTGGCCGCGCTCGTCGAGGATGCGGATCGGCGTTTCCGGAAGGGGCGGGAGGCCATCGGCTGCGTCCCCGGTCGACGCCTCCACCGCTCCGTGGTCCCCCTCGCCGGGATCCATGGGCAGAAGGCCCGCCGTCTTGCCGGAGATCGCCGGGAAGTCGTGGGGCTGCAGGAACGGGGCGTCGGCCAGCACGATGGCGCGATAGACGGCGTTCTCAAGTTGGCGGACGTTGCCGGGCCAGTCGAAGGCGCAGAGCAGGCCCAGGGTCTCGCCGGTGCAGCCGGCGACGCGTTTGCCCTCCTCGACGTTGAAGCGGGCGATGAAGTGGTCGACCAGCGCGGGGATGTCCTCGCGCCGTTCGCGGAGGGCGGGCGCCTCGATGGGGAAGACGTTGAGACGGTAGAAAAGGTCCTCCCGAAAGAGCCCGTCGCGCACCCGCTCGGCGAGGTCGCGGTTGGTGGCCGAGACGATGCGCACGTCCACCTTGACTGCGCGCTTCGCCCCGACGGGATCGATCTCGCCCTCCTGCAGGGCTCGCAACAGCTTGACCTGCATGTCCAGCGGCAGTTCGCCGATCTCGTCGAGGAACAGGGTGCCGCCGTTGGCCTCGGCGAACTTGCCCGGATGCCTGTCGTGGGCGCCCGTAAAGGCGCCCTTCTCGTGACCGAACAGGATCGACTCGATGAGGTTGGCGGGCAGGGCCCCGCAGTTGACGGCGACGAAGGGCTTGCCGGCGCGGTCCGACGCGCCGTGCAGGGCGCGGGCGATGACCTCCTTGCCGACGCCGCTCTCGCCGGTGATCAGCACCGGAATGCCGGACCTCGCGGCGCGCTGGCCCAGCGAG
>JANJTI010000248.1 GCA_024711185.1 Brevundimonas sp.
GGGATCGCCGCCTGGACGGCCGGCGCGGTCTGGGTCCGGTGCGCCGACAGCGACCCCTTCTCCGCCGCCGCGGGGGCGGCGCACGCCGCGGCGAACGGGGTGGCGCCGGAATTTACGGCCGAAGACCTGCTCGACGTCCCGCCCCCTCCGGTCGACGTGATCTGCGCCGGCGACGTCTGCTACGAAAAGCCGATGACCGACCGGGTGCTGGCCTGGCTGGCGCAGGCGAAGGCGAGCGGCGCCCGGGTGCTGATCGGCGATCCCGGGCGCACCTACTTTCCGCGCGAGGGCCTGACCTTCCTCGCCGAGTACCGCGTGCCGACCAGCCGCGAACTGGAGGACCTGGAGATCAAGCGGTCCTCGGTCTGGGCGCTCTAGCGATCCTCGTGGGAGTCGGGGTCGGGCGAGACGGTGATCGGGTCCTCAGCCGCCGCCTTCGGATCGGCGTCCATGTCGGCCTCCGCCGGGCGGCCGGAGCGGCGGGCGGCCTCCAGGTCCTCCTCGCGGCCGAAGCCCGGTTCGCCTTCGCGCACCTGCTGTTCCTCGTACGTGGCCATCTGTCCGCTCCTTGATCTGACGCAGGGGATCCTCTGTGAACCGCTCGCCGACCGCCGGGTTGCGGCTCCGCTTGGTGATGGCGCGGGCCCGGGGCATTGTTGCGGGATGATCCGGCCGATCGTCCTCGCCGCCCTCCTCTGCGCCGCCCCGGCCGCGGCCCAGGTTCCGCCGGTCGACGCCTTCGCGCGTCATCGCTGGCAGGCCGAGCAGCACCGGCTGGAGATGGACCGTCTGCGCGCCCGCGCCGACCAGCGCGAGGCCGAGGCGCGCCGGCAGGCCCTCGACAGCCGCCTGACCCGTCTGGAGATCGAGGCGCGGCGGCCGCCGGAGCCCTACATTCCGCCCCCGCCCCCGACCCTGGGCTCGCCGGAGGAAGAGCGCGCCGCCCGCGAGGCCGCCGCGGCCCGACGCCGTGCGACGGCGGAGGGGGTCGGCCAGATCGACGCCTGGCTCGACCGGCCGCGCTGAGTTCCACGCATCCCTTCGGGCCCTCACTGCGTTCCGGCGTAGCTTCGGACCAGAGGGAGAACAGCGATGCGGTGGCAGGGCGGACGGCGCGGCGGCAACATCGAGGATCGCCGCGGCATGGGCGGCGTGGGACTGGCCGGCGGCGGCGTGGGCGCGCTGGTGATCGGCGCCGTCCTCTACTTCGTCTTCGGCATCGATCCCTCGACGACCCAGCAGATCACCAGCCAGCTCGGCGGCGTCGGGTCGGCGCAGCAGGGCGAGCGCGGCAGCCCCGAGGACCAGGCCGGCCTGTTCGTCGACGTCATCGGCTCGAACGTCGACGACGTCTGGTCGGGGAAGCTGCAGGGCTATCGTCCGCCGACGGTGGTCCTCTACGAGCAGGGCACCTCGACCGGCTGCGGCTTCGGCCAGTCGGCCATGGGCCCCTTCTACTGCCCGACCGACCAGCGCGTGTATCTCGACCTGTCCTTCTGGCGGCAGATGGAGACGCAGCTCGGCGCCTCCAGCGCCGACTTCGCGCGCGCCTATGTCATCGCCCACGAGTACGGCCACCACGTCCAGACCCTGACCGGCGCCTCGCAGCAGGTGCAGCGCGCCCAGCAGGCGGCCTCCAGCCGGGCCGAGGCCAACCGCTATTCGGTGGCGCTGGAGCTGCAGGCGGACTGCTACGCGGGCGTCTGGGCCGCCAACGCCGCCGCCGTCTCGAACGGCGAGGTGGCGCTGACCGCCGGCGATCTCGAAGAGGGCCTGCGCACCGCCTCGGCCATCGGCGACGATACGCTGCAGCGCCGCCAGGGCGGGCGGGTCGTTCCCGAGGGCTTCACCCACGGCACGTCCGCCCAGCGTCAGGAATGGCTGCGACGCGGCTACCAGACCGGCGACCCCGCCGCCTGCGACAGCTTCGCGGCCCTGTAGTCAGCCGACCGTCAGGTCGAGCGGCCGCGAGATCAGCAGCTCTCCGCGCCCCAGATCGAGGGCGGCGCGGCGGTCGGCGAAGGCCCCCATGCCCACCAGCCCGCCGGGGAAGTTGGGCAGCGGCGGCTGGTCGAACACGCCGACCTCGACGTCGCGGTACAGATGATCGGCGAAGGTCACCGTGCGCGCCTCGACGGTCAGCGACCGCAGCGCGCCGCCCAGCACGAGGCTGACCCCCTCCCGCGCCGGCCGGCCGTCGATCAGTCCGGCGCTCGCGGCCGCCTCGCGACTCAGCCCCAGAAGGGCCGAGGCGCCGGTGTCGACCACGGCCTCCAGCGCCGTCCCCTCCACCGTCACGTCGGCGAACAGGGCCGTCCCCGACCGCCGCACCGGACTGGGCGCCAGATCCGGCGGGGCGACGAAGGCGGCGCGGTCGATCAGCCGCACATGCCGGCGGGCCGGCTCGAGCGCCAGCACCGCCTGGCCCAGCACGTCCTGACCGATGATCAGCGGCGTGCGCAGCCCGTCCTCGGCGGCCAGCGGCCCGAGGTCGAGGATGGCGGCGCGCAGGTTGCGGACCGTCAGGCCGGGAAGACCGAGCTCCAGCGTCGTGCCGCGCCCCATCTGCGCCCCGCCGCCCACGCCGTAGGCGACCAGCGGCATGTCGAAGATCGAGCGTCCCGCCGGCGGCAGCTGCTCGAACAGGCCGCGATGGATCACCGAATACTGGGCCCCGCTGTCGATCAGCGCCGCCACCGTCCGCCCGGCCAGGGTGACGGGCACCGTCGGCGCCGCCGAGCGCCGGCCGTAGCGCATCCAGGCCGTGGCGCCGCCCGGTTCGAAGACCAGCTCCGGCGCCGGCCAGACGAGGTTCTCGCGCACCCACCAAGCCCCGCCGGCGACGGCGGCCAGGCTGGCGGCGCGGATCAGGAGGCTGCGGCGATTCATCCGGGGGTAGATGGCGTGCGGCGTGCGCGGGCGCCAGTCGACCCCATGGACGGGGCGGGGCAGCCCCGTCAGCGCGCCCCGAACGGCACGACCTTGTTGTCCCCGTCGTGCCCGATGTCGGCGCTCCCGAGGAAGGGGATGCCGGTCCTCTGGCACCAGTAGCGGACGATCTGCTCGGGGGTCAGGCCGAACTCGGGATCGTTG
>JANJTI010000290.1 GCA_024711185.1 Brevundimonas sp.
AGGTCCCCTTCTTGCCGGCCCGGCCGGTCCGGCCCGAGCGGTGCAGCAGGGTCGCCTTGTTGACCGGGATTTCGGCGTGGATGACCAGACCGAGGTCGGGCAGGTCGAGGCCGCGCGCGGCCACGTCGGTGGCCACGCACACCCGCGCATGCCCGTCGCGCAGCGCCTGAAGCGCCTCCGAGCGCAGCGACTGGGTCAGTTCGCCGGACAGGCCGACCACCGAGAATCCACGCTCCCGCAAGGAGGCGGTCAGATGCTTCACCCGCTCGCGGGTGTTGGCGAACACAAGGGCCCCCGGGCTCTCGAAATAGCGCAGCACATTGACCACGCCGTGCTCGACCTCGTGCGGCGCCACGCGGATGGCGCGGTACTCGATGTCGCCGTGCGCGACGTTCTTCGAGGTCGTGTCGATGCGCAGGGCGTCGCGCTGATAGGTCTTCGCCAGCTCGGCGATGTCGCGCGCGATCGTCGCCGAGAACAGCAGCGTCCGCCGCTCCCGGGGCGCCTGGTCGAGGATGAAGGTCAGGTCCTCGGAGAAGCCCATGTCCAGCATCTCGTCGGCTTCGTCGAGGACCACGGCCTTGAGCTGCGACAGGTCCAGCGCATCGCGCTCGATGTGGTCCTTCAGGCGCCCCGGCGTTCCGACCACGATGGCCGCGCCGCGCTCCAGCACGCGCCGCTCGGCGCGCGGATCCATACCGCCGACGCAGGTGGCGATGCGCGCCCCCGTCCGGGCGTAAAGCCACTCCAGCTCCTTCGACACCTGCAGGGCCAGTTCGCGGGTCGGCGCGATCACCAGGGCGACCGGGCTGGCGTTGTCCTCGAACCGCTCGGCCTCGCCCAGCAGGGTCGGGGCCAGCGCGAGGCCGAAGGCGACGGTCTTGCCCGATCCGGTCTGGGCGCTGACCAGCAGGTCGCGGCCCGCCTCGGCCTCCAGCACGGCCCCCTGCACGGGCGTCGGTTCGGCGTAGCCGCGATCGGAAAGGGCGCGGTCGAGCGCGGGATGGCTGGCGGGGAAGGGCATGGAAAGGTCCGTAAGGCGCCGACGCGGCGCGCGCCAGCCGGGGAGGGCGGGCGAAGGGCGGGGCTTGTGCCCGCCGAACAAGGCCGAACCGGGGCCCTTCGATACCTGACCCTGAGGGCCGTACCCGCTGACAAGCCGGCTGAGCGGACTAAGCTGGGCCGGAACCGAGGGGGAAATGTCATGTTGAGAACGCTGCTCGTCGCGACCACGGCCCTGACCCTGGTCGCCGCCCCGACAGCCGCCCAGGTGGCCAGTCGTTCGTCCGACACCCCTGTGGCCGGGCAAACAGCGACACGTGGCGAAAACCAGCTCCGTCCGGGGCAGACGGTGGCCGGGGAGCTCCGGCGCGGCGACGAGACCCTGTCCTCCGGCGAATACAACGACCGCTGGTCATTTCCTGTCCGGCGCGGCCAGACCTGGGAGGTCAGCCTGACCTCGACGGCCTTCGACCCCTACCTCCTGGTGCGCGGGCCGGGCGGCCTGAGCGAGGACAACGACGACGATCCGGCCGCCCGGGGATCGCGGGACAGCCGCATCCGCTTCACCGCGCCGGCGGACGGCGAGGTCGAGATCGGTGCGACCAGCTACCAACCGGGTGAAACCGGAGCCTACCGACTGACCCTCGCTGCGGTCGACCGCGGAGCCCCGGAGCCGCGAGGCTCGGCCGTTTCCGGCCGAGCGCTCGCGGTCGGGCAGACGGTGTCCGGCGATCTCGCAGCCGGTGACGCCCGGCTGGACAGCGGCGAGTTCATCGACACCTGGACGCTGCGCGGCCGCAGGGGCCAGCAACTGGACATCCGTCTCACATCAGCGGCGTTCGATCCCTATGTCGCGATCTCGGGGCCGGGCGGCTTTTCCGACTTCAATGACGACGACGCCGAGGCAGGTTCTCGCGACAGTCGCCTTCGCGTCACGCTCCCGGCCGATGGCGAGTACACCATCGGCGCCACCAGCTACGCGCCGGGAGAGAGCGGCCTCTACCGGCTGGCCGTCCTTGCCGACGCCGGCGCCACGGCGCCGCGGCCGCCCGCCGAGATCGCCGCCGGCCATCCGTCCTCCGGCGGGTCGCTCGCCGTCGGCGAGACGGTCACCGGCAGCCTCGCCGCCGGCGACGAGACCCTCGGCAGCGGAGAGTATGTCGATACCTGGCGCTTCACGGGCCGACGCGGACAGCGGGTGGCGGTGGAGCTGACCTCTTCGGCCTTCGACGCCTACACCATGCTGGTGACGCCGTCGGGCGAGCAGTTCGACAACGACGACGGCGAGGACGGCACCGACAGCCGGCAGCAACTCGTGCTGCCGGAGGACGGGGAATACGAGGTGCGGGTCACTTCCTACCGACCCGGCGAAACGGGGAGCTACCGCTTCAGCGTCTCGGCAGGCCGCGAGCCGCCGCGGCAGGCCGCCGTCGCCGGCGGCGCGCGGGTGTTCGCGCTCATGGTTGGAGTCTCCGACTACGGCGGCCGCGCCAACGACCTGCCCTACACGGATGAGGACGCGCGCAAGCTGGCGGAGGAGCTGCGCCGGGACGGCTCCCTCAACGAGGCGAGCGTCGTCCTGACCAACGCCGAGGCCACTGTGGCGAGCGTACGGGACGCCTTCCGCCGAATCGCCAGCGAGGCCGGGCCGGACGACATGTTCCTGTTCTTCTTCTCCGGACACGGCGATCAGCAGCCGACGGAGGTCAGCGGCGTCGAGCCCGACGGCAAGGCGGAGACGATCGCCCTCTTCGACGGCGACATCGACGACGTCGAACTGGCCCGCTTGTTCGACACTCTCGACACCCGGCTGTCGCTGCTGGTCATCGACGCCTGCTTCTCCGGCGGTTTCGCGCGCAACGTCGTCGATCGCCCGGGCGTGATGGGCGTATTCAGCTCGGAGGAGGATCTGACCAGCGCCGTCGCCGACAAATTCCAGGCCGGCGGCTACCTCTCCCACTTCGTGCGCGCCGGAATGACAGGGCAGGCCGACGGCGATGGCGACCGGCTGGTCACCGCCGGCGAATTGGCCACCTACCTGCGCCGCCAGTTCCGGGTCGAGGTCGAGGACGTCCAGGCCGAGACCCAGGACGGCCAGCGCAACTACCAGAACCTCGTCATCGACCGCGGCGGCGTCCAGGTCGACGACGTGATCGTGCGTCTGCCGCCGGCGACGGCGGCCGCCCGCGGCGACTGAAGCCGGGGATTGCGCGCTCGGCATCATCCGGGTTCTACGGAGGAATGGCCAGGCGCGCGGCGACGGGAAAAAAGACGGTCACGGCCCCGAATCTGGCGGCCCTTGGAGCGGACCGGCTGGCGGCCCTGCTGATGGAGGCGGCGGGCGGGGACGCGAACCTGAAGCGCCGCCTGCGCATGGAACTGGCCGCCGAACTCGGTCCGGCCGATCTCGCCTTCGAGATCGACAAGCGCCTGACTTCCCTGGCGGGGAGCCGCAGCCGCGTGTCGTGGCGCAAGCGGCCCGCGCTGCTTGGCGACCTGGTCGCGGTGCGGAGGATTATCCTCGAGCGCCTCGCGCCCCTCGACTCTCGCCTTGGCCTCGACCGGCTGGTGGCGTGGTTCGACCTGTATCCGGGGCTCGTCCGGCGGGTCAGCGACGCCCGGGGCGAACTGCCGGCCCTGTTCGAGGCCGCGACGGCCGACCTGGCGGGGCTGGCGTCGCAGGCCGG
>JANJTI010000237.1 GCA_024711185.1 Brevundimonas sp.
GCGGCCCTGAACGGGGTGGAGGCCGAGGTGATCGAGGGCGACGTGGCGGCGGGGTTCCGAGCCCTGGGCCTGCCGCCGTTCGACCATGCGGTGAGCAATCCGCCCTTCTTCGACGACCCGGGGGCGCTGCGGGCGCCGGCCGAGGGCAAGCGCGGGGCGTGGATGGCCGACGACGGGCTGGGGGCGTGGACGCGGTTCCTGCTCAAGGCCGTGCGCGAGGGCGGGACCATCACCGTGATCCATCGCGCCGACCGGCTGGCCGACCTTCTGGCGGGGCTGGGCGAGACGGCGGGGTCCTTCGCCGTGCGGCCGGTACACGCCTTCGCCGACGCGCCGGCCAAGCGGGTGCTGGTGCGGGCGGTGAAGACCGGCAAGGCGCCGCTGCGCCTGCTGCCGGCGCTGGTGCTGCACGACCGCGGCGGGGGGAAGCACTCGCCGGAAGCAGAGGCGGTCCTGCGCGGCGAGGCGGCCCTGCCCTTCTGATCCGCCGGGCCGTACGCTAGACAGCCACCATGTCCTTGCGCCCGCTGTTCGTCACCCAGGTCTACGAGGCCTCGCTCGCCGGTTCGCCGGGGTTCGAGGGGTTCAACGCGGCCCTGGCCGACGCCTGCCGCATGCTCGCGGTCGAGGACCGGGCGGGGCGGGCGTGGTGCCGCGAGCACGGCTACCGCGGCTACACCTCCTACGGCTCCCTGACCGACCTGCCGCAGCGCCTGCCGGAGTTCGCCGAGCTGAAGCGCCATCTCGACAAACACGCGCAAGCCTATGCGAGGGCTCTGAATTTCGAACTGGCGCGCAAGCCGCGGCTGGACAATCTGTGGGTCAACGTCCTCAAGCCGGGCGGCGGCCACACCGGCCACATCCACCCGCACGCCTTCCTGTCCGGCACCATCTACGTCGAGGTTCCCGACGGGGCCTCGGCGCTGAAGCTGGAGGACCCGCGGCTGCCGATGATGATGGCCCGTCCCGGGGTGCGCGCCGACGCCCCCGAGGCCGAGCGGCCCTTCGTCTACCTGGCCCCGCAGGCCGGAACCATCCTGATGTGGGAGAGCTGGCTGCGCCACGAGGTGCCGGCCAACGCGGCCCGCAGCGAGCGCATCTCGATCAGCTTCAACTACGCCTGAGCGTCAGCCCTTCGGCTTGCCGCGGCCGTGGCGCTGACGGCGGGCCTCGTCGGCCGCGTCGAGCAGGCGGATGCCGGACAGGTCGGCCTCCTCGGCCGACATGTGCATGGCCGCCTCGGGCGGATCCTTGACCTCGACCTGCCCTTCGCGCCCCACCGGATTGAGGGGGCCGCTGAAATTCTTCTCGTCCGGCGCATCAGCCATGCCGCCCAAATGTCCGGCGGCGGACAGCGGTTCCGGCCGACGGACCGGGTTTATTTTCCGGTGTTAGCGCGCTGCAAACCTTGTGGCGCTATTCCGGGCGGGTCCCTCCTGCCGAACGGCCGTCATGCTCGTCCCCCGCGCCACCGGCGTCATCCTGCTGCTTTACAGCGGCTTCCACATGGCCATCGGCGTGTGGGTGCCGCAGTTTCCGTGGCTGCTGACGGGCATCCTGCTGATCGTCGGCGCCGTCGCCCAGCTGGCCTGCCAGCCGTGGTCGCGGATCGTCGTCTACGCCGCCGCCCTGGCCGCGGCGGCGGTCGGGCTGATCGGCCAGGTCGCCGCGGCCGGATCCGCGGACGCCGACATCTCCCTCGCGGTGGTCATCTGGAGCCTGTGGACCTCGCTCTGGCTGGCGGTCGCCTACCTGGGCGCCCGCTACCTTCCCGATCCCGGGCCGGACGGATGGGAGGTGAGCTGGCCTGCCTTTGCACGACGCGCCGCCGATCCGGAACAGGCCGCGCCCTGAGACAAGCGGGGCCCTGAGAGGGGCCGCGCCGGCCATCAAACCGCCCTCCCCGGCCGCTACGGGTTTGCCCAACGGCGGCCGGGTCGCTACATCCCGCGCCAACCTCCCCGCACTTCCAGACGACAGGGCGCGACGCACCACATGGCGCAGCAATACATTTTCCAGATGCAGGGCCTGACCAAGGCCTATCCCGGCGGCAAGAAGGTCTTCGAGAACATCTGGCTGAGCTTCTACAACGACGCCAAGATCGGCGTCGTCGGCGTCAACGGCTCGGGCAAGTCGACCCTGTTGAAGATCATGGCCGGCCTGGACACCGAGTTCTCCGGCGAGGCCCGCGCCGCCGACGGCGTCAAGCGCGGCTACCTCGAGCAGGAGCCCCAGCTCGACCCCAACCTGAACGTCCGCGAGAACGTCGAGGCGTGGTGCGAGGAGAAGCAGTGGGTCAACCGCTTCAACGCCATCGCCGCCGAGCTGGGCGAGAACTACACCGACGAGCTGATGGAGGAGATGACCGCCCTCCAGGAGAAGATCGACGCCGCCGACGTCTGGGACATCGACAGCCGCATCGAGATGGCCATGGACGCCCTGCGCTGCCCGCCGGACGACTGGGCGGTGACCAACCTGTCGGGGGGCGAAAAGCGCCGCGTGGCGTTGGCGCGTCTGCTGCTCAGCAAGCCTGACATGCTGCTGATGGACGAGCCGACCAACCACCTCGACGCCGAGTCGGTGGCGTGGCTGCAGCATCACCTCGAGAACTTCCCCGGCTGCGTCATCCTGGTGACCCACGACCGCTACTTCCTGGATCAGGTGACGAAGTGGACGCTGGAGCTGGACCGCGGGAAAGGCCACCCGCACGAGGGCAACTATTCCTCCTGGCTTGAGGCCAAGCAGAAGCGCGTCGTGCAGGAGCAGTCCGAGTCCGAGGCCCGTCAGCGCGCCCTGACCCGCGAGCTGGAGTGGGTCCGCTCGGGCGCCAAGGCCCGGCAGGCCAAGTCCAAGGCCCGTCTGGCGGCCTATGAAAAGATGGTCGCCGAGCAGGAGAACGCGACCAAGGCCCAGACCCATGCGGTCATTCAGATCCCGCCGGGGCCGCGCCTCGGCAATGTGGTGCTGGAGGTCGAGGGGCTGGAGAAGTCCTACGGCGACAAGCTGCTGTTCAAGGACCTGTCGTTCAAGCTGCCGCCCAACGGCATCGTCGGCGTGATCGGCCCCAAC
>JANJTI010000009.1 GCA_024711185.1 Brevundimonas sp.
TGGTCATCTTCCGGCGCCGCCCCTCCGTCTCGCCGGCTGCGCCGGCGAGCCACCTCCCCACGCGTGGGGAGGTGAGACCGTGTGCCCCGCTCACCTCCCCGGCGCGCAACAAAGGGGAGGGGGACCATACGGAGCGCAGCGGAGCATGGTGGAGGCGGCGCAGACTTCGGGAGCGGAGCCCTACTCCTCCTCCACCGGCTCCAGATCCGCGGGGTCGAAGGCGTAGTCGAGAAGGTCGCCGGGACGGCAGTCGAGGGCGGCGCACAGCCGGGCTAGGGTCCGGAAGCGGATGCCCTTGACCTTGCCCGAGCGGAACAGCGACAGCTGGGTCTCGCTGAGACCGACCTGCTGGGCGAGGTCGCGGGCCTTGAGGCCCTTCCTGACGATCAGCTGATCGAGCGTGACGAGGATCGGCATCAGACCATCTCGTCCAGCTCGGCCTGGACGCGGCCCGCCTGCTCGACCACGCCGCCGAGCAGGAACAGGGCCCCGCCGATCATGCCGAGCGTCATGCCCGGCACATCGAAGTAGGCCCAGCCGCCGGTCCCGCCCTGGACGATGCGCGACAGGTTGGTGATGCCGAAGACGCTGAGCAGGCCGCCGACGCCGAGGGCCAGGCCGACCCGGCGGAGCGCGCTGGCCAGGGTCGGCTGGATCAGCCGGCCTTTGGCCAGCTCGCCCATGGCGGCCCCGATCGACCACACCGCGAACAGGTAGAAGACCGTCGGCAAGGCCCAGATGGCGCCGGCGAGCCAGCGACCGTCCGGGCCGGGGTCGCCGCGCGCTGCCATCACCGCCGGCGCGATGACGTGCATCAGCGCCAGCAGCGCCCCGACGCTGACCACCATGAAGATGGCCAGCCAGCGGAACTGGCGGCAGCGCAGGCGGAAGCGGTCGATGTCGGCGCGGCTCACGAGGGGTCTCCGAATCTGTCGTTTCTTTAATCTTGACTTAAAGACGCCCGCTTCGCAACTTTATGTGTGACTTAAACTACAGGGAGGCGGCGATGAGCGCGCCGGCGATCGAGACTGAAGGCCTGACCCGCCGCTTCGGGCGGCGGACGGCGGTGGATGCCGTGTCGCTGACCGTGCCGGAGCGGGCCGTGTACGGCTTCCTCGGCCGCAATGGCGCCGGCAAGACAACGACGCTGAAGATGCTGCTCGGGCTGATCCGGCCGGACGCCGGAACGGCGCGGGTCGGGGGCGTCGACGTGGTGCGCGACCGGATGGGCGCGGCGCGCAAGGTCGGAGCGCTGCTGGAGGCGCACGGCTTCTACGGAAACCTGTCGGGGCGCGAGAACCTCGACCTGACCCGGACCCTGCTGGGCCTGCCGAAGTCGGAGATCGACCGCGTGCTGGAGGTTGTCGGGATGACCGCCGACGCGGGCCGGCGGGTGGCGGGCTACTCTCTGGGCATGCGCCAGCGGCTGGGGCTGGCGCGGGCCATGCTGGGCGCGCCGCCGGTGTTGATCCTCGACGAGCCGACCAACGGGCTGGACCCGGACGGCATCGCCGACATGCGGCGCTTCCTGCGCGGCCTGCCGGAGCGGACCGGGGCGACCGTGCTGCTGTCCAGCCATCTGCTGGGCGAGATCGAGCAGACGGCGACCCACGTGGGCATCCTCAGCCACGGCCGGCTGGTGCTAGAAGGCGAGCTCGGGCGGCTGAAGGCCGAGCTGGCGCCGGAGATCGCCTTCTCGGTGGACGACCCCGCGCGGGGCGCGGCGCTGGCGGCGGCCCGCGGGTTCGAGGTGGCGACGGCGGACGACGGTCTGATCGCACGGCTGAAGCCGGGCGAGGACGCCCGCACCGCGGCGGCGGCGCTGAACCGCGCCCTGGTCGAGGCGGATGTCGCCGTCTTCTCGATCGGGGCGCGGCCGCGCTCGCTGGAAGGCATCTATCGGGAGGTCTCCGCCCCCTCCCCTGCCCCCGCTTCCGTTCAACCGCAGCCGGAGTACGCCTGATGCTGGCCATCCTGTCCGTCGAGATCCGCAAGCTGAACCGGTCTCTGGCCGCCCTGCTGGCGGTCGCCGCGCCCTCGCTGATCGCCGTCTTCGTCTTCTTCAACATGCTGCGCGGCAAGGCGCCGGCGCCGTGGGAGATGTGGATGACCAGCGCCATGGGCATCTGGGCCTTCTTCATGCTGCCGATGAGCGTGACGGCGCTGACGGCGCTGGTCGCCCATATGGAGCACGGGCCCCGGTCGTGGGATCACCTGCGCGCCCTGCCCGTGGCCCGCTGGAAGATTTACGCCGCCAAGGCGGCCTGCGTGCTGGCGCTGGTGGCGGCGATGAGCGCGGCGGTGCTGGGGTTGACCTGGGGGGCGGTAGAGCTGGCCGCGGCGATCAAGCCGCAGCTGCAGCCGACCGGGACCTTCGATCTGGGCGCCTACGCACGGACGCTGGCGATGATGTTCGGCGCCGCCCTGCTGCTCGTCGCCGTGCAGCTGTGGACGGCGCTGCGCTTCGCCAGTTTCGTGCCGGGGCTGGCGCTGGGCATCGGCGGCACCTTCTTCGCCGTGGTGGCGACCTCAGCGAAGCATGGGGTCGTGCTGCCGTGGCAGATGCCGGTCAACATGCTGGCCACCGAGGCGTGGCGGGTGAACACGGCGCTGTGGCTGGGGGCCGGACTGGGGGCGGCCGCCCTGGTCCTGCTGGTCGCGCACCTGTCGCGGCGCGAGGTCCTGTAGGCCGGCGTCGAGGCTCATCAGCCGCGCCAGGGCGGTCCGGCCGGCGGTCAGCACGATCATCGGCCGACTCCTGTCAGTGAGAACGATTCTCAGGTTTCCGCAGGCCGTCGGCCGTGGCAAGTCGGAAACTGGATGGCGATCCGACAGGAGCGACACGGATGCGTGAAGACGGAAAGCTGGACTACATCGAACTGCCGGGCGGCGACCTGCCGGCGAGCAAGGCCTTCTACGGCGCGGCCTTCGGCTGGACCTTCCAGGACTACGGGCCGGAGTACGCGGCCTTCTCGGAGGGGCTGGACGGCGGCTTCGACGCCCAGGCCGACGCGGTGCGCCAGCCGCTGCCGGTGCTGTACGCCCACGATCTGGAGGCGCTGGCGGCGAAGGTGGAGGCGGCCGGCGGCGTGGTGACGAAGCCGATCTTCGCCTTCCCGGGCGGGCGGCGCTTTCACTTCCGCGACCCGGCGGGCAACGAGCTGGCGGTGTGGTCGGAGACCTGACCCCCGCCGCCAAGGCCTGCGGCGACTGCGGCCTGTGCTGCAAGATCATGGGCGTTACGGCGCTGGAGAAGCCGGCCGGCAAATGGTGCCGGCATTTCTCGAAGGCCGGCGGCTGCGCGATCTACGGCGAGCGGCCCGACGACTGCCGCGTGTTCAACTGCCTGTGGCTGCTGACCGACGCCCTCGGGCCGGAGTGGAAGCCGACGGCGTCCGGTTTCGTGCTGCATAGCGAGGCGGGCGGCTCCCGGCTGATCGTCGAGTGCGACCCGGCGCGGCCGCACGACTGGCGGCGCGAGCCCTATCAGGCGACCCTGCGGCGGTGGGCGGAGGCGCCGGAGATGGAGGTGCTGGTGTTCGCGGGCCTGCGCGGCGTGCGGCTCGGCGCGAGGGACCAGCCCGTCAGGCGGGCGCCGTCGCCGGCTCCGGAGTCATGGAGCGGTGCAGGCTGTGGCACTCGCACGCCGCCTGCTCAAGGGCCGGCCGGTCGATGATCCGGATAATGCCCCGGCTGTAGCGGATCGCCCTCCCGGCCTTTAGCTCGAGAGCCGCCGCATTCACCGTGGTTCGCTGCATGCCCAGCAGCGTCGCGAGATCTTCCTGGGTGAGACGGAGCTCGTCGGTGCGCCGCCGGTCGCCATGGAGGAGCAGGAGACGCGCCAGACGCGAAGGCGCGTTATGAAGCGCGGCGCAGGCGACTCCGAAAGAGGCCTGGGTCTGGTAGTCGTTGGACAGGCGAAGCAGGTCGCGCCTCAGGCTGGCGCTGGCATCCACCTGTCTCTGCAGCACCCGCGCCGGCGCGAACCAGACCGAGCCGGCGACCTTGACCTCGACGGCCCAGGCGCACGGCGCCTCGGCGAGGAACGGCGCCAGGCCCGAGACGCCCTCGACGCCCATGACGAAGGTCTCCGCTGACCGGCCGTCGCTGAAGGTCACGGTATTGGAGAGAAGCGCCGTCGTCGGGAAGTAGATGTATTCGACCGCCGAGCCCTGCTCCACGAGCACCTCGCCCCGCTCGACGCGACGTTCGCTCAGATGCGGACGGAGAGCGGCGAAATCCGGGGCGCACAGGGCGGCGAGGGTCTGATTTCTGAACACGAACGTCACTCCTGCGGTCGGGCGGGAGTGCGCAGCGAGCGTGCCGAATCTCTCAGCCTCCGGCGGCCAATGAAGCGGGAGGTGCCGGAATGATGCTCATTTCCGGCCCGCAGGTCTGTCGGTTCCCGACATAGGGTGGCGAAATCGGCGCCGCCTGTGCGGCCGGCCCTAGCGCACGTCCACCGACTGCGCGATCTGCTCGGCGAGAGCGCGGTCGGCGCCGTCGAGGGTCATGGTCCAGACGTGGATCTCGCGCGGGGCCTCGGGGCGCTGGAACAGGTGTTCGACGGCGTGCCGGGCGCCCTGCTCGGTCACCACCACGCTGGCGCGGCCGCCGGCCTCGACCATCTGCCCGGTGTAGATCGGAAACTGCGAGGCCGGGCCGGCGAAGAACATGACGAACGACCGTTCGCCGCGACGGATGGTGTAGATGCGGAAGTCCGGGCCGGGCCGGCCGGTGACGATCTCGAAGCCGGCCGGCAGCTCGACCGAGAACGGCAGGGCGGCGCGGGCGGCGGCGTCGAGCACGGTGACGGCGGGAGCCGGCGGCGGGGCCGGCTCCGCGGCCGGG
>JANJTI010000094.1 GCA_024711185.1 Brevundimonas sp.
CCGAAATGGTGCGGCAGGAGCTGGAGCCCCTGGGCTTCGAGGTGCGCTGGATCGACATGGGCGAGACCGGTCGCGCCGGGCATCTGGTCGCCGCCCATCCGGGCCCGGGCCGCAACGTCCTGCTGATCGGCCACCTCGACACGGTCTTCGAGACCGACAGTCCCTTCCAGCGGTTCGTCCGGGACGGGGATCGCGCCACGGGGCCGGGCATCGGCGACGACAAGGGCGGCGTGGTGGTGATCGTCGCCGCGCTCAGGGCCATGCAGGCGGCGGGAATGCTGGGCGAAGCCAACGTGACCGTCGTCCTCACCGGCGACGAGGAACGGCCGGGATCGCCGCTGTCGGTCGCGCGACGGGACCTGATCGCAGCCGGGCGCGCCGCCGACTATGCGCTGGAGTTCGAGAACCTGGCCGTGGAGGACGGGCGGGATTTCGGCACGGTCGCACGCCGCAGCTCCTCGACCTGGACGCTGACGACCAGCGGCCGCACCGGCCACTCCAGCGGCGTGTTCAACGACGCCCTCGGCTACGGCGCGATCTACGAGATGGCCCGCATTCTCGACGCCTTTCGTCGCGAGCTGCCCGAACCGAACCTGACCTACAACGTCGGCGTGATGGCGGGCGGCACGCCGGCCGCGATCGACGCGGCGGGCTTCCGCGTCACCGCCTCGGGCAAGACCAACATCGGGCCCGACCCCGCCAGCGCCCGCGGCGAGCGGCGCCCCCCGACCCCCGCGCCGGACGCGCGCGCCCGCGCCCGGATGGCGGCCATCGTCGACGAGCACCTGCCGCGCACCGACGCCGAACTGGTCTTTGCGGACGACGGCTATCCGCCGATGGCCCCCGGCGAGGGAAGCCGCGACCTGCTGGCGCGGCTGAATGCGGTCAACCGTGACCTCGGCCTGCCGGAGATGGCGGAGTACGACCCGGCCCGCCGCGGCGCCGCCGACAGCGGCTTCGTGGCGGCGGACGTCCCCACCCTCGCCGGGCTGGGCGTGGCCGGCGGCGGGGCCCACGCGGAAGGGGAATGGGCCGACCTCGACAGTCTGGTGCGGCAGTCGCAGCGCGCGGCGGTGCTGATCACCCGGCTCAGCCTGGGCCGTGAGTGAATCCCGGGGTGGAACTTCCACGCCGGACGCGGTCTAAGGCGGACATGACCGACGCAACCGTCTCCCAGGCCGAAGCCGAAGCCGCCGTCCGCACCCTGCTGCGCTGGGCCGGCGACGACCCCGACCGCGAAGGCCTGCTGGAGACTCCGGCGCGGGTGGCGCGCAGCTACCGGGAACTGTTCGCCGGCTACGAGGGCGACCCCAGGGCCTATCTGGAGAAGACCTTCGAGGAGGTCGGCGGCTACGACGAGCTGGTTGTCCTGAAGGACATCCGTTTCGTCAGCTTCTGCGAGCATCACATGCTGCCTGTCGTGGGCCGCGCCCACGTCGGATACCTGCCGACCGATCGGGTGGTCGGCATCTCCAAGCTGGCGCGGGTGGTGCACGGCTTCGCTCGCCGCCTGCAGATCCAGGAGAAGATGACGTCGGAGATCGCCACCGCCATCCACGAGGTCTTGCGGCCACAGGGCGTCGGCGTGGTCGTCGAGGCGGAGCACAGCTGCATGACCCTGAGGGGCGTCAACACGGCCGGCGCCAGCCTGTCGACCAGCTGCCTGATGGGCGTGATCCGCGACGATCCGCGCACACGCGAGGAGTTCCTGCGGCTGGTGCGGGGGTAGATCGGGTCGCAGACGGCCCGGTCCTTGCGGGATCGCCTCAAAGGAGGCTTTTCCGATGGCCTGGACACCGATTTCGACCCGGAATGAGACAGCGCCCATCGTGCGCGGCGGCTGGCTGGACGCGCTGCGTTTCATCGTGGCCGGTCTGATCATCCTGCACCACTTCCAGGGCGCCGGGCCGCTGGCGCTGGCCGAACACATCCATCCGGTGTTCGAGCGCGGCGGATTCCTGCTGACCAACTTCTTCCTGATCGACAGCGGCTATGTGCTGATGCGGGTCTACGGCGCCCAGGTCGCCGGGGGCCGGATGTCGGCGGGCGACTTCTTCCTCAAGCGCTACCTGCGCGTCGTGCCGGCCCACCTGATGATGGGGCTGGCGCTCGTCGTGCTGGTGATCGGCGGCGGAGCCCTGGGCTTCGCGCCGCGCGCGCCCGAGTGGTTCCGCTGGGACCAGCTGGCGGCGCAGCTGACCCTGACGCAGGCCTATGGCGTGCCCGGCGGCTACGGCTGGAACGCCCCGAGCTGGTCGATCTCCGCCCTGATCGGCTGCTACCTCGCCTTCCCGTGGCTGTTGCGCACCCTCACGCGGCTGGGGCCATGGAGCACGCTGGGCCTCGGCCTCGGCGTTTACCTCCTGGCCAACCAGATGACTTGGGCCCTGCTCGGCTATCCCGTCTACCAGATGCCGCTGGGCTTCGGCTTCTTCCGCGCCCTGCCGCTGTTCTTCCTCGGCATGGCGCTGGCGTGGTTCGCCCAGAAGGTCTGGATCGCCCCGCGGCTGGCGAGTCGGGCCGGAATCGGCGCGGCCCTTCTGCTGGCATTCGTGCAGTTCTTCGACAAGCACGCCCTGGTCTCGCTGGCCTGCATCTCGGTCGTCATCCTCGCGGCCGGCGCCGTGCCGACGCCGCGGCCGTCGCGGTGGGTGGAGAAGGCCGCGCAGGTCAGCTTCTCCATGTTCATCACCAACGAGGTGGTGCGCATCGCCTGGTTCGGCGTGGCCAACGTCGCCATCGCCCGGTTCGCCTTGCCGGTCTCCGCCCAGTGGGCGATCTGGGCGGCGGGGGTGGCTGCCGCCTTCCTGTTCGCCTGGCTGTTCCATGTCACCGTCGACCAGCCGATCCAGGACCGCATCCGCAGCTGGCTGAAGGGCCGGCGGGCTCGCAGGGCACCGGTCCTTCAGCCGGTGGTCTCGCTGGAAGGCTGACTCCGGTCAGCCGCCGCAGACCTCCGGCGATCCGGCCTCGATTCGCCCGGCCTTCATGACCAGGCGCGGCGCGCGAAGCGGCGCCAGGCCCTGCGTCGGATCGCCCCCGACCGCCACAAGATCGGCCCAGGCCTGCGGCCGGAGCACGCCGAGGCCGTCGTCGCCGAGCATGCGGCCCGCCTCCCAGGTGGCGCTCTGCAGCACCTCGGCGGGGGTCATTCCCGCATCGACATAAGCGTCGAGCACGCCCTGGGCGTTCGCGCCCCGTCCGCGCTCGTGGGGTCCGTAGGCGTCGGAGCCTGCCGCTATGCGGACTCCCAGCCGGCGGGCGCGGCGGATGCGGTCGCGGCTGCTTTCGAGATGGCGCTCCACCTCCTCGCGCGGCGGTCGCTGCGGCCAGCCGGCGGTGATCTCCAGCGCCCGCTCCAGCGACACGTCGGTGGGCACCAGCCAGACGCCCTTCTCCGCCATCAGGCGAAGGGTGTCGTCCGAGATCCGGTAGGCGTGCTCGATCGAGGTCACGCCCGCCTCGACCGCCTCGCGCACGGCCTCGTCGCCGGTGGCGTGGGCGGCCACGGGGATGCGGTGGCGACGGGCCTCGGCGACGATGGCGGCCATCTCCTCCGGCGACAGGCGGGTGCGCTGGGGGGTGGCCTCGGCGTAGATCTTGATCACCTCCGCCCCGCGGGCGATGGCCTCGCGGACCGCCGCGCGGGCATCCTCGACGCCGTTGACGATGCGGTACTCGCTGGCGACCAGGTGGTGCGGGTCATGCGGCTGGGGCTCCAGTTGTCCGCCCGCGGGGGCGAGCCCGGGCCCGGAGCCGTAGATGCGGGGCCCGGGCACCGAGCCGGCGCGGATGCCCTGCTCCAGCATCAGGTCGAGGAAACGGCCGGAGTTGCCGAGATCACGGACGCTGGTGAAGCCGGCCTCGAGATATTCCCGCGAACGACGGGCGGCCGCGAGGCTGCGCACCACATCGCCCTGGATGGACTGGTCGCGGGCGGCGACGACGGAGAGATTTTCCGAGAAGCCCTCCTCGAGAAGCAGATGTGTGTGCCCGTCGATCAGGCCGGGAATGACCGAGCAGCGCGACAGGTCGACGACGGTCGCCCCCTCGGGCAAGGCGAGGCCCTGCCCCACCTCCGCGATGCGTCGCCCGCGGACCAGGATATCGCGCGCCCCGACCATACGCCCCGCCTCGGAGTCGAACAGGTTCCCGGCGCGGACAAGGGTCACGGGCTGCGGCGCCGGCTGGGCGAGGGCGACGGCGGGCGCGCAGGCGGCGACCAGGGCGGCGGCGCAGGCGGCGAGGGAGAGACGGGTCATGGAGGCTCCGGTGTTTGCGGCAGGAAGAGGCGGCGACCAGCGGAGGCGGATGCGCGCCGCCGGATGAAATCGCGGTAAGCTTGGCGAGGACGGTCGCGCAGACGTAGAACCGGGCTGTGACCATCCCTTCTCCAGCTCCCGACCCGGACGCCCTTCGCCGCGCCGCGGATGCCGGCGACGGCGCGGCCGCGCACCGGCTGGCGGTCCTGACTGCCATGGGCCTCGGCCTCCCGCAGGACTGGGGCGCGGCGCTAGAGTTGCTGGCGCGAGCGGCGGCGCTGGACTTTGAGCCGGCCGCCGAGGAGTTGACGCTGCTGCGCGGGGCGGACGGTCGGACAGACTTGCACCGCTGGCTGACCTCCCCGCCGCCCCGTCCCATCGTCACGGACGGCCCCGCCATCCTGTCGATCGGGCAATTCCTGCCGGCGGCGGTCTGCGATCACCTGTGGCGGCGCGCGGCGGTGCGAATTTCGCCGGCGCTGGTCTACGATCCGACGACGGGCCAGGGTCGCCGCGATCCCGTGCGCAGCAACGACGCGGCCCGTTTCGAGCTGCCGCAGATGGATGTGCTTCTGGCGTTGGTGCGGGAGCGGATCGCCCGGGTGGCGGGGCTGCCGGTCGCCGGGCTGGAATGGACCCAGGTGCTGCGCTACGCCGCGGGGCAGAGCTTCGACTGGCACGTCGACTGGCTGGACCCGGCCAATCCGGCCTACGCCGAGGATCTGAGGCGGCGCGGCCAGCGCATCGCCACCTGCCTGGTCTACCTCAACGACGACTACGAGGGCGGGGAGACGGCGTTCGAGGCCGGCGCGCTGCGCTGGCGTGGCCGCAAGGGCGACGCCCTGCTGTGGGCCAACACCCTTCCGGACGGGACGGTCGACCGACGCACCCGCCACGCCGGCCTGCCGCCGACGCTGGGCGAGAAGCGGGTGCTGTCGCAGTGGCTCAGGGGGCGGGCGCCTCAGCCCTGAAGGCGCGCCGTCAGATCGGCATCCGCATGATTTCCTGGTAGGCCGAGATGACCTGGTCGCGGACAGCCATCACGGTCTCCAGCGAGGCCTCCGCCGAGGAGACGGCGGTGACGACGTCGATCAGGCTGCCTTGCCCCTGCACGGCGGACGCCATCTGCGTCTCGGCGGCGCGCGAGGCCTGGGTCATGTCGCCCATCACATTGGTGAGCAGCTCGGCGAAGCCGGACTGGGCCGCCGGCGCGGTCGGGGCGGTCGGCAGGGCGCCGCCCTGCACCGCCGCATATGCCTTGGCCGCCAGCAAGGGGTTCATGGCTCAGTCCTAATTCTTCAGCAGGTCGAGGGTGCGGTTCTCCATCGACCGCGCCGTCTCGATGACGTTGAGGTTGGCCTCGTAGGCCCGCTGGGCCTCGCGCATGTCCATCGCCTCGACGAGGGTGTCGACGTTCGGACGCAGGACGTAGCCCTCGGCGTTGGCGGCGGGGTGGGACGGGTCGTACTCGGACCGGAAGTCGCGCTGGTCCGGGCGGACCTCGGCGAGCGTGACGCCCGTGACGCCATCGATCTCGCGCGCCTGGAAGACCGGGACCTGCCGGCGATAGGGCTCCCCCCCGGCCACCTGCGCCGTCGACTGGGCGTTGGCGATATTCTCGGCGATGATGCGCATGCGCGACTGCTGCGCCTTGAGGGCGCTGGCGGCCACGGCCATGGCGTTGTTCCGGGGCGGGACGGGATCGGGCATCGGCTACTCCCCTGCGGTCAGCGGCCCGGCGGGCGGGCGGCCATGCGCAGCATCTGCATGGACTTCTGGTAGAAGCCGATGGCGGCGTCGTAGGCCATGCGGCTCTCGGCCATCTTCAGCATCTGCTCCTCGACCACCACCGCGTTGCCGTCGAGGGTGGTCTCGGAATCCGGCGCCGCGACGGCGTCGAAGCGGGCGGGCTGCCCCGGCGGCGCGATGTGCATGGCGCTGGTCCGCGCCATGGTCAGCGGCCCTCCGCTGCGCATGGCGGCGGCGAAGTCGGCGGGCAGCTGCAGATCGCGGCCCACATAGCCGGGCGTGTCCGAGTTGGCGACGTTCTGGGCGATCACGCGCTGGCGCTCGTCGAGCCAGTTGAGGCGGCCCTTGATCTGGCCGAGCAGCGGCAGGTCGGCGAAGCCCAACGACGTCTCCTCCGGGCGCGGGTCGCCCACGGTTCGATGGGCAGAAACTGCCGCCTCCATGGTTAACGGGGGGTTATCTCAACGCGGCGTTAACCATACGGCTGGAGGCTGCGATCGCCGGCACGCGCGCCGGCGGGGCCGCGCCGCATGAACTTTCTCGACCTGCTCAGGGCCCTGTTCGCCCTCGCCTTCACCCTCGGCATCATCGGCCTCGCCGCCTGGGCGGCGCGCCGGTATGCGCCGCAGCTGCTGGCGAAACTGAGCGCCGAGCGCGGCGAGCGGCGCATGCAGGTGGTCGAGACCCTGGTGCTGGACCCGGCCCGCCGGCTGGTGCTGGTGCGGGTCGATTCCGAGGAGCGCCTGCTGCTGCTCGGCGAAGGTCGCGAGCTGATCGAGCCGCGCGGGGATGCGACGTGAAAGGCCCTGCCCTGTTCGTGATTCCGACGCGAGCGGAAC
Organism: Brevundimonas sp.; assembly: GCA_024711185.1. GTDB lineage: Bacteria > Pseudomonadota > Alphaproteobacteria > Caulobacterales > Caulobacteraceae > Brevundimonas. Next base: position 6,851 of record JANJTI010000094.1, read on the forward strand.
TGAAGCGCGCCGCCCTGCTGTCGCTGCTGACCACTGCCTTCTGCCTCGTCTGGCCGCTGGCCGCCCTGGCCCAGGAGGCGGCGCAGTCAGGAGCGGCCATCAACATCGACCTCGGCACCGGGTCCGGCCTGACCCAGAGGGTGGTGCAACTGGTCGGGCTGATGACGGTGCTGTCGCTGGCCCCGTCGATCGTGATCATGACCACCAGCTTCGTGCGCATCGTGGTGGTGCTCAGCCTGCTGCGCACGGCGCTGGGCATGCAGCAGTCGCCGCCCAACGCGGTGCTGGTGTCGCTGGCCCTGTTCCTGAGCGCCATCGTCATGGCTCCGACCTGGCAGGACGCCTATGATTCGGGCATCCGGCCGCTGATGGACCAGCAGATGGAGCTGCCCCAGGCCTTCGATGCGGCCTCGGAACCTGTGAAGACCTTCATGCTCGGCCAGGTGGACCAGGACGACCTCGCCCTGTTCACGCGGCTGTCCCGGATAGAGGCTCCGCAGAGCGCCGCCGACCTGCCCCTGCGGGTGGTCACGCCGGCCTTCATGATCAGTGAGCTGAAGCGCGCTTTCGAAATCGGATTTCTCCTTTTCGTTCCGTTCCTTGTCATCGATCTGGTGGTCGCCAGCGTGCTCATGTCGATGGGCATGATGATGCTGCCTCCGGTGGTGGTCTCCCTGCCGTTCAAGCTGATCTTCTTCGTGCTCGTCGACGGCTGGCGGCTGGTCGCCGGAAGCCTGGTGGAGAGCTTCCAGAGAGCCTCCGGAACAGGGTAAATCCCCAGCCTGCAAGGCTTTCAGAGGCAAAGCCGCTTGCCATGCGGCGAAAAAGCGGCGTTGATCACCCCGTCATCGCCCCGGAATCGGGGGGCGAACTTCAATCGGGAAACGACCCACAATGACCACTCAAGCCGAACTCATCGCCGCCGTCGCCAAGGACGCGGGCGTCAGCCAAGCCGACGCCGGCCGCGTCCTCGACGCCGTCGTCAAGAACATCCACAAGTCGCTGACCTCGGGCCAGGACGTCCGCATCTCGAACCTGGGCGTGTTCGATACCGCCGAGCGCGCCGCCCGCGAAGGCCGCAACCCGGCCACCGGCCAGACCATCAAGATCGCCGCCTCGAAGGCCGTGCGCTTCCGCGTCTCGAAGCCGCTCAAGGACGCGGTCAACAAGTAAGCCGATCAGGCGGCGGGCCGGGCAGCCGGCGCCGCCGCCGCAGCCGCTTGGGGACGGGCGGGGGCCGCTGGGGGGGTTCCCCCCCTCGTGCGTCTTAGGGCGGCCGTGAAAGCCCCCCACCACCCCGCGCAGGTGTGGGCCGGAGCCGTGACG
>JANJTI010000095.1 GCA_024711185.1 Brevundimonas sp.
GTGCTGTCGCCCTCGATCTCCTCGATTCCCTCGGCCCGGTTCAGCCCCGGGGACTGGCCGATGCCGGGATTGCGCTGCAGGTCGTCGGGACCCTTGACTGGCTGCCGGGAGGGGGCGGGGTGCTGGGACATGGGAGACTCCTTTCGCCGGATTCAACCGGACGGGCGGAGGCCGGTTCCGGCGAAACGGCGTCTGACAGGGTTTTAAGGTGCGCCCGCCCGGCGGTCGCGCTAGCCATGGCGCAGCTCATCCGAGGGGGTTCCATGCTGTTCCGTTCGCTCGCCGCCGCCGCGGCGCTTCTCGCCGTCGCCGCGCCGGCCGCCGCCCAGGAGGTCGATCTCCGCGCCCAGGTCGCCGCCTATGTGCAGCCGGCCAACGAAGCCCGCACCCGGGTGGTCGTCGATCAGGTGCGCGCAGCCGGCTTCGAGCCCACGGTCGAGACCTTCGCCGGCGGCAATCGCCAGACCGGCGAGATGGAAGGCCGCAACGTCGTCTTCACCGTCGGCGAGGGCGCGCGCGAAATCCTGCTGACCGCCCACTACGACGCGGTGGTGCTGCGCGACGGCTCGATGTCGCAGGGTGTGGTCGACAACGCCGCCTCGGTCGTCGGGGTGATCGAGGCGGCGAAGCGGCTGCGCGAGGCGGACCTCGATCACCGCGTGCGGGTGATCCTGTTCGACCAGGAGGAGCTGGGCCTGATCGGCGCGCGCAAGTGGATAGAGACGCACGGGCTGGCGAATGTGGCCGCGGTGGTGAACTCCGACGTCGCCGCCTACGGCGACACGATGATGTACGGCCTCAACAACGGCGCCCAGTCGGCCGGGGTGGTGCGGGCAGTGCGCGAGGTTTGCGCCGAGCGGGCGATGCATTGCGTCGGCTTCCCGGTCTATCCGCCCTCGGACGACCGCGCCTTCTCCGGCGCCGGCCTGACCGAGGCGGGACAGGCCGGCGCCGCCGACCGCGTGCCGACCGTGTCGCTGGGCTTCCAGGACCACGTCGGCGCCCATCAGATGTGGCTGGCCTTCAACGGCGGCCAGACGAACGGCCTCGCCGAAGGCTTCGTGCCGCAGGTGTTTCGCCTGATCCACTCGGCGCAGGACACCATGGAACAGGTCGATCCGGCGACGGTCCGGCTGGCCGCCGAAACCTATGCGGCGGTGGTGGAGAAGCTGGACGGGCAGCTGCCCCGCTAGGCGGGGAGGGCGGTGTTGACTAACCCCCGGCCCCGTCCGACAAGGCTTCACCCTTTCACCGGCTCCGTCGCGCCCGCGGCGGGGCCGTCTCTCTTCTGGAGGTCTGGTCCCGTGTCCACCGAACATCTGATGGGTGTCTACAACCGCGCGCCGCTGGAGGTGGATCGCGGTCAGGGCGCCCGGCTATGGTCGACCGACGGGACGGAATACCTCGACTGCGTGGCCGGCATCTCCACCAACGGCCTCGGCCACGCCCATCCGAAGCTGGTGCAGGCGGTGACGGAGCAGGCGCAGAAGCTCTGGCACGTCTCCAACATCTTCCGCATTCCGGGCCAGGAGAAGCTGGCCGACATGCTGTGCGCCAACAGCTTCGCTGACGTGGTCTTCTTCACCAACTCGGGGACCGAGGCGGTCGAGTGCGCCCTGAAGACGGCGCGCAAGCATCACGTCGCCAACGGCAATCCCGACAGGATCGACATCTACGGCTTCGACGGCTCGTTCCACGGCCGCACCTACGGGGCCATCAACGCCGCCGCCAACCCCAGCTACACCGAGGGCTTCGGCCCGAAGATGGAAGGGTTCCACCAGCTGATCTGGGGCGACCGCGAGGCGCTGGAGGCGGCCTTCCGCAACCCGACGACGGCGGCGATCATCCTCGAGCCGGTGCAGGGCGAGGGCGGCTGCCGCGCCACGTCCGAAGAGGACCTGCGCTGGATGCGGCAGATGGCCGACGAGACCGGCGTGCTGATCATCTTCGACGAGGTCCAGTGCGGCATGGGCCGCACCGGCAGGCTGTGGGCCCACGAATGGGCCGGCATGACCCCCGACATCATGGCTGTGGCCAAGGCGCTGGGCGGCGGCTTCCCGGTCGGGGCCTGTCTCGCCACCGCCGACGCGGCCAAGGGCATGACGGTGGGCGTGCACGGCTCGACCTTCGGCGGCAACCCGCTGGCCATGGCCGTCGGCCAGGCCGCGCTTTCGGAGATCGCGAAGCCGGAGACCCTGGCCCACGTCAACGAGATCGCCGGCTATCTGAAACAGCAGCTGCACGGGCTGAAGGAGCGCTTCCCGGATGTCATCGTCGACGTGCGCGGCAAGGGGCTGCTGATCGGCGTCAAGCTGGTTCCCAACAACCGCGAGTTCATGGGCTGGGCCCGCGACGAGCAGAAGCTGCTCATCGCCGGCGGCGGCGACAACTGCGTGCGCATGCTGCCGCCGCTGATCCTGACGCTGGACGAGGCGCGCGAGGCGATCGAGCGTTTCGAGAAGACTTGCGAGTTCGCGCGGACGAAGATGGCTTCGGCCTGATCTGCTGGAGGGGCCGATGGTCCGTCACTTCCTCGACATCCACCGCCACGCCGCCGAAGAGCTGCGCGCCATCCTCGACGACGCCCACGCCCGCAAGCGGGCGCGCGAGGGCTGGCCGCAGGGCAGGCCAGACTCCGACGCTCCGGCGAGGGACCGGGTGCTGGCCATGGTGTTCGAGAAGAACTCCACCCGCACCCGCTTCTCCTTCGACGCCGCCATCCGGCAGCTCGGCGGCAGCTCGATCATCGCCAACGCCGGCGACATGCAGCTGGGGCGGGGCGAGCCGGTCGAGGACACGGCGCGGGTTCTGTCCCGCATGGTCGATGCGGTCATGATCCGGGCCAACAGCCACGAGGAGGTCGAGCGCTTCGCCCGGGTCTCGTCCGTGCCCGTGATCAACGGCCTGACCGACCGCTCGCACCCCTGCCAGATTCTCGCCGACCTGCTGACCATCGAGGAGCATCTCGGCCCGGTGGCGGGCAAGACGGTGGCCTGGGTCGGGGACGGCAACAACGTCTGCCACAGCTTCATGCACGCGGCGCCGAAGTTCGGATTCCGGCTGCAGGTCGCCTGCCCGGCCGAGTATCACCCCGACCTGCGCGACCTCGCGATCGGCGCCGATCACGTGCACCTCACCGGCGACCCGCGGGAGGCGGTGGAGGGCGCCGACGTGGTGGTCACCGACACCTGGGTGTCGATGGGCGACAAGGACTATGAGGCCCGGCTGGAGGCGTTCGAGGGCTATACCGTCGACGACGACCTCATGGCGGCGGCGAACCCGGACGCGGTTTTCCTGCACTGCCTGCCGGCGCACCGCGGCGAGGAGGTGACCGACGACGTCATCGACGGTCCCCGCTCGCTGGTCTGGGACGAGGCCGAGAACCGCATCCACGCCCAGAAGGCGGTGCTGGCGTGGTGTTTCGCGGGTTGAGTACGCAATCGTGACTTGAGGGGCGGCGCGACCGCGTCATCCTCCTTCCATGCTCGCTTCCGTATGGCTCGCCCTCCCCGTCCTGCTCGCTGCCGACCCGTCGCAGCCGCCCGCGGAAGGGGTGCTGTCGCGCCTCGACCTGACGTCATTTCCCAATTCGACGGTCCCGGCGCGCCTGCGGGGGCCTGCGACTCCTGCGGAGGCGGGCTTCTCCGAAGCCTGGTCCGGCGAGGGAGGCTGGGCGTACCGCAGCAGCCCTCGTGACGGGCCCGGCGGATACTGGGAGCTCGGCCTGCGTGTCCTCGAGACGCACGGCGACGGCGTCTCGGTCTGCTTCACCGACGTCGCCCACAATGGCGGCAGCTACTTCGTGCAGACCGCCCTTATCCTGACGCCGACTGCGGACGGCTACGCGGCCCGGAAGGGGCCGGAGCGGGCCGACTGTCCGGAATGGCGGCGTCGGTCCGACGCCGCCCCTCGGCCCTGAAGCCGCGGTCGCGGCTCAGTTCAGATTGACGTCCCGGACCCCGCCGGCGTCGGGGAGGGTCTTCGTCACATTGGCCTTCGCGATCTCATAGGCGAATTTGAAGAAGCCGCCCTCGTTGACCCAGATCCGACCGTCGCCGGCGTCGAAGCGCAGGATGGTCAGGTGCGGGTCGTCCTTGCCCTCAGGGTACCAGGCCGCCAGCACCGGGTTCCAGTGGCGGTCGATGATCTCGCGGTCCGGTCCGTGCACGGACAGGTCGCCATGGATGCAGGCCCAGACGTTCTGGTCCTTCGAGCCATAGTGGAACATGGCGCTCTGCCCGCCCGGGATCGCGGCGTCCTTCGCCAGATCCGTGTCGTCTCGTGTGAAGAACCAGATCGTGCCGGTCTCCTCCTCGCGGAACGCGGTCATCGGCTGGGCGTGATAGCCGGGCTGGTCGAGCCCCAGCAATCCGGTGTTGGACTTCTTCAGGCTGTCCCAGAAGGTGTTCTCGGCTTCGGCGGCGGTGAGGGTGGTGTCGCCCATGCGGCTGTCTCCTGATCCTGCGTGTGGATCGGGAATGGCCGCGGGCCGGAGCGGTTCCGCTCAGTAGCTGCGCTGCGGCACGCCCAGCAGCGTCCCGACATGGATCAGCAGAACCAGCACGGCAGCCGCGGACAGGACCATGATCCACCGCCAGGGCATCATGCGCACCCCCTTGCGAGGGTCCCAGGGGCGCGCGCCGCGCCAGCCGGCGAAAACGGTCAGGGCGATCGCGGCGGCCGTGGCGGCGAGGGTGGTCGGCAGATCCATGGCGCGCAGGTGGCCTGCGCGGACGGCCGGCGCAAGCGCAAGCCTTGCCGTACTGTTAATCTTTACCGCCCGTTAACCGACGCGAGGCGATCTCTGGGCTCAGTACGCGGCCTTTCCACAGGATGATGGCGAGACCCTACATCTTGGGGTTAACCGCGAGTTTACACCCCTGATCTGGGCGATTAGCGTCCAGCCAAAGGTCGGGAGGCGAATCAGTGAGCGCAGCCGCGCCGTGGAGCGTTAAGGGGATCGACCCCAAGGCGCGCGAGATCGCCAAGGACCTTGCGCGCCGCTCCGGCATGACGCTGGGCGAGTGGCTGAACTCGATGATCATGGAGGACGGCGACGAGGACGAGGGCTACACGCCCCTGCCGCGCCGCCCGCATGCCGTGGAATCGTTCGAACGCCGCAGCCGCAGCCGCCGGCTTGAGGACGCCTACGGCGCCGGCGACGAGAATTGGCAGCGGTTGAGCGCCTCGGTCGACGCCATCGCCGCCCGCCTGGAGGCGGCCGAGCGTCGCTCCACCGTGGCCATCCAGGGCGTCGATCAGGCCGTCGCGGGTCTTCTGCGCAAGCTGGAGGCCCAGGACCAGGACGGCCGCCAGGTCGGCCGCCGCATCGACGACATCGCCGAAGAGCTTCGCGAGGGGCATCGCCGGCTGCGCAAGTTCGAGCAGGAGGTCGGCCCGCGCACGGTCGAGACCTTCGGCAAGGTCGAGTCCTCGATCGGGGCGCTGGCCAGCCGCCTTTACGACATCGAGGAGCGCCAGCGCGCCGGCGTCAACGAGCTGCGTCAGCGGATGGACGCTGTCGAGAAGGCCGCAGGGCCCGGGATCGGCAGCGACCTCCTGGCCCAGGTCGGCGCCCGCCTGGATCAGGCCCAGGCGCGGACGACGGAAGCCCTGCGCGGGCTGGAGCGCTCGTTCGCCGGACTGGACCAGCGGCTGCGCGCCGCCGAGGGCCGCATCGAGCCCGAGGGCGTGCGCGAGGCGGCCCGTTTCGAGAAGCTGGCCGAGACGCTGAGTCGGCAGGTCGAGGCCAACCGGGCCGAGATGATGCGTCGGCTGGACACGGCCGAGACCGAGAGCCGCATCGACCGCATCGAGCGGGCCGTGCTGGCCATCGGCGAACAGGTCAAGGAGTCGGAGACCCGTTCGGCCAAGGCGGTCGAGACGATGGGCCGTGAAGTTCTGCGCATCGCCGAGAACCTGAACGGCCGCGTCGGCCGGATCGAGAACGAGGGCTCGGCCCGGCTGGAGCAGCTGGGCGACAGCCTCGCCCGCAAGGTCGAGGGCGACATCGGCCGGCTGGCGCAGGGGCTGGAGCAGCGCCTGGTCGCCGCCGACGACCGCCACGCCCTGGCGCTGGAGAAGCTGGGCGGCGAGATCACGCGCATCTCGGATCGGCTCAGCGAGCGGATCGCCCAGTCCGAGCGGCGCTCGCAGCAGGCGCTGGAGGACATCGGCCGTCGCCTCGTCGACAGCTCCTCCCGCATCGAGCAGCGCTACGACCGCGCCTCGGGCGAACTGGCCGAGCGCATGCGTCTGTCGGAGGAGCGCACCGCCGCCCTGATCGCCGAGGCGCGCGAGAACATCGAGCGCCGGGCGATCCCGGCGAAGACGGAAGCGGCGCCCCCGTCCGAACCGGACTGGCGCGCCGCCGCCTTCCCCGACGCCGCCTTCCCGGACGCCACCTTCGACGACCCCGTCTTCGCGGAGCAGCAGGCGTGGTCGGCCGATCTGGCGCCGCCCGAGCCCGAGCCGGAGTCCGGACCCGCCGATGCGCCGGAGCCGCCCGAGGCGCTCACGGTCGACACCGTCTTCGACGCCGTCATGCGCGGCCCCCACGCCGCCGGGGAGGGCCCGGCCGCGCCGCCGTTCGGAAGTCGCGAGGTCGCGCCCGAGACCGCCGGCTCACCGTCGATCGCCGCCGCGCGACCGTTTGGTCAGGCCGGGTTTGGCGGCGCGGACGTTTCGGATGCGCTGGCGGCGACTGCGCCGGAGGCCTTCGACGCCGGCGGCGAGGAATTCTCCGGCGAGACCGAGTTCGTGGATCCCCGGGCCCTGCGCGCCGCCGCGGCCCAGGGCCGCGCCGCCTCCACCCGGCAGGCCATCGACGCGGCTCGCGCGGCCATGACCCAGCCGGAGGCCGAGGCGCCTGCGCGGTCCGGCTTCGGCCTCAAGCGCGGCGGCAAGTCCCGGCTGCAGGAGCGGCTGGACAAGCAGGCCGGCAAGGACGGCGGAACCGTGCGCAAGGCCCTTGGGGCCTCGGCTGTGGCGATGGTGCTGACCGCCGGCGGCGCCCTGGCCTTCAGCGAACTCACCGGCTCGGCTCTCGCCATACCCGGCGTCCCGTCCGGCCCCGCCGCCGACGAGGCGCGGCCGATCGCGGCGTTGGCGGCCACCCCGGCCGACGTCGCCCGCGGCGCCGAGCTGTACGAGCAGGCCGCCGTGCTGCTCGACGCGGACGACCTCTCCGGGGTCGATGCCCTGCGGCAGGCCGCCGACCTGGGCTACGCACCCGCCCAGCTGCACCTCGCCGGCCTCTACCAGGAAGGCGATCGCGGACTCGAGGCCGACCCCGTCCAGGCGCGGAACCTGACCCGTCGCGCCGCCGACAGCGGCGATGCACGCGGCATGCACGCCTACGGCATGTACCTGTTCGACGGCGTCGGCGGACCGCGTGACCGGTCCGAAGCCCTGACCTGGCTGCTGCGCGCCGCCGAGCGGGGCCTGGTCGACAGCCAGTACAATGTCGGCCGTCTCTACGAGACGGGGGACGAGGGCATCACGCCGGATCAGACCCAGGCGCTGAAATGGTATCTCGTTGCGGCCCGAGCCGGCGACGGCGACGCGCAGGCGGCCGCCGAGCGCGTGCAGGCCACCTTGCCGTCCAGCGAACAGGAGCGGGCACGGGCCGAGGCGGCGCGGTTCGCGGTCCAGCCGCTCGCCTGAGGCGCGACGGCCGGCCCTCCGCTGGCGCATCGGGTTGCACGGGCGGCC
>JANJTI010000257.1 GCA_024711185.1 Brevundimonas sp.
GTCCCACAGCGGCGCCAGCGCCAGCTGAAGGACGGCCAGCGCCACCATCTGCAGGACCGTCTTCCACTTGGCCAGCAGGGTCACCGGCAGCTTGACCTTGCCGGCCACGGTCTCGCGCAGGGCCGAGACGGCGAACTCACGGAACAGGATGAGGCCGCAGGGAATGGCCGCCTGCGGCACCGAGCCCCAGGCCAGCACGCCGAGGATGGCGCCGGTGATCAGCACCTTGTCGGCGATCGGGTCGAGGATGGCGCCCCACCGCGTCGTGGCGTGCCAGCGACGGGCGAGGAAGCCGTCGATCCAGTCCGTCGAGGCGGCGACGATGAAGATGATGAAGGCCGTCCGCGCGAAGCGGAACTGGTCGCTCGGGCTGAGGAAGTCGGCCGGCAGGAACGGCAGTCCCTGCGGCGCGGCGCCGGCGAGGAGCAGGAACATCACCACCCCGGCCGCGAGGCGCAGGCCGGTGAGGATGTTGGGGATCGGATTGGCGTGCGGGGCGGGGGTCATCGGCGTCATCCGTGCTTCAACGCCGATCTGCCACGCTTCGCTGCATGAAGCGAGACGTCAGTCCAGCGGCGCGAACCGCCCCGGCCCCTGGAGCGCCCGCAGCACCCCGTCGGCGATGCCGAAATGCAGACCGCTGAGGGTCAGCTGGCCGGCGGCCTCGCGCTCGGCGATCCACGGGAAGGTGCGCAGGTTCTCGATCGACAGGCGGACCACGGTCTCCTCGGCGAGACGCTCGCTTTCCTCCGCGGGGAAGCTCTCGCAGACCATGCGGACCACGGGACCGGCCTGGGCCACCCAGGGCGCCACGAAGTCGCGGCAGCTGTCGGGCGCGCCCTTCAGCATGGCGTTCACGCCGCCGCAGTAGGCGTGGCCCATGACCACGATGCGCGAGACGCCGAGCACCTTGACCCCGAACTCCAGCGCGGCGGAGACGCCGTGCAGCTGGCCGTCCGGCTGGTAGGGCGGCACCAGGTTGGCGACGTTGCGGACCACGAACAGCTCGCCGGGGGCGGCGTCGAAGATCAGGGCCGGGTCGGCGCGGCTGTCGGAACAGGCGACGATCAGGGTGTGGGGCTTCTGGCCCTGGGCCGCGAGCGCCTCGTACTCGGCGCGGGCTTCGGCCCAGTGGCCCTCGCGAAAGCGGCGGTAACCGGCGAGCAGGGCGTCTTGCGTATCGTGGGTCATGACCGCCTTCTAATGCGGGCTCACGCCTTTCGGAAGAAGGCATGGATGCGTTCGGCGAGGGCCTGGTTGATCCCCTCCACCTTGACCAGGTCGACGACCGAGGCGCGGCCCACGCCCTTGGCCGATCCGAAGGCGTGCAGCAGGGCCTTCTTCCGGCCGGGACCGACGCCCTCAATCTCGTCGAGCGGGTTCTTCTTGATGTCCATCGAGCGGCGGGTGCGATGCGCCCCGATCGCGAAGCGGTGCGCCTCGTCGCGCAGCCGCTGCAGGTAGTAGAGGGCCGGCGACTTCAGCGGCAGCATGAAGGGCGGCTTGCCCGGGATGAAGAAGCGCTCCAGCCCGGCGTCGCGGTCGGGACCCTTGGCCACGCCGACCACCGGGATGTCGTGCAGCCCCAGTTCGGCCATCACCGCCACCGCCTCGGCCAGCTGGCCGGCCCCGCCATCGATCAGCACCAGATCGGGCCGCTCGACGTCCTCGCCCGCCTCTTCCTCCCTGGCCAGACGGCCGAAGCGGCGGCGCAGCACCTCGCGCATCATGCCGTAGTCGTCGCCGGGGGTGAGCTCCTCTCCACGGATGTTGAACTTGCGGTACTGGGTCTTCCGGAACCCTTCGGGGCCGGCGACGATCATGCCGCCCACGGCGTTGGTCCCCTGGATGTGCGAGTTGTCGTAGACCTCGATCCGCTCCGGCCGGCCCTCCAGACCGAAGGCCTCGCACACCTCGTCGAGGATCTTGCCCTGGGCCGAGCTCTCGGCCATGCGCCGGCCCAGCGCCTCGCGCGCGTTGGTGAGGGCGTGGTCGACCAGCGCCCGGCGCGGGCCGCGCTGCGGCAGCTCGATGGCCACGACCCGGCGGCCGTCGACGGTCTTGGCCTTCAGGGAGAAGGCCTCCTCGAGCAGCTCCTTCTCGTGCGGGCGGACGTTGGTCAGGATCTGCCGCGGCACGGGCTTGTCCTCGTAGAACTGGCCGAGGAAGGCGGCGAGGATCTCCGGGTCGGTGTCCGCCCTGTCGACGCGCGGGAAGTAGGCCCGGCCGCCCCAGTTCTGGCCGCCGCGGTAGAAGAACACCTGCACGCAGGCCTGGCCGCCCTCGGAATGCAGGGCGAAGACGTCGGCCTCGGCCACGCCCTCGGCGTTGACGGAGTTCTCCATCGCAATGGCCGACAGCGCCCGGATCCGGTCGCGCACCCGCGCGGCCTGTTCAAAGTCCATGGCGTCCGAGGCCGCCTGCATCTCCTTCGACAGACGACCGATGACGGCGCGCGAGCGGCCGCGCAGGAAGGCCTCGGCCTCGTCGACCAGCGCGCCGTAGTCCTCCAGCGTGATCAGTCCGGTGCACGGCGCCGAGCAGCGCTTGATCTGGTGCAGCATGCACGGCCGGGTGCGGGTCTCGTAGACGCTGTCGGAGCAGGAGCGGAGCAGGAAGGCCTTCTGCAGGGTGGTCAGGGTGCGGTTGACCGCCCAGGTCGAGGCGAAGGGGCCGAAATAGTCGCCCTTGAGGGTGTGGGCGCCGCGGTGCTTGCGCACCTGCGGGGCGCGATGGTCGCGGCGGATCATCAGCTCGGCGAACGACTTGTCGTCGCGCAGCACCACGTTGAAGCGCGGCTTCAGCTTCTTGATGAAGTTGGACTCGAGCAGCAGGGCTTCGGTCTCGGAGGCCGTGACGACCAGCTCCATCGAGCGGGTCAGCGAAACCATCAGGCCGATGCGCTGGGTGTGGAAGCGGCCCTGGGCGTACTGCAGGATGCGCTTCTTCAGCGACCGGGCCTTGCCGACGTACAGACAGGCGCCGTCCTCGCCGTACATGCGATAGACACCGGGCTTGTCCGGGGCGCGCCGCGCCTCGTCCCGGATCAGGTCGGCGGCCTTCAGCGAATCGGCGGGAAGCATCTCCTCGGTCATCGCGACCGATATAGGCCTAGAATCTGCGCACCATAACCACGCCGGCGATGACCAGGGCGACGCCGGCGGCGCGGCCCCAGCTGATCGGCTGCCTCGGCATGCCCATGAAGCCGATATGGTCGAGCACGAGGCTGAGCAGCAGCTGTCCGGCGACCATCAAAATGATGGTCGTGGCCACGCCGAGCCGCGGCACGCCCCAGGTGGCGGCCACGACGAAGGCGGCGCCATAAAGTCCCCCGATCCACAGGTACCAGGGCGCCGCCCGGGCAGCCGTCATGTCGGGCCGCGCCTGCATCAGAAAGGCCACCACGGCCAGCACCGCCGTGCCGACGGCGAAAGACACTAAGGCGGCGTTCACCGGCGAGCCTACGGCCTGCGCCAGCCTCGCATTGGTGGGCGCCTGCAGGGAGGCCGCGGCGCCGCCGAGGACCACGGCGACGATGGCGAATACGGAGGGGTTCATGTCTTCTGGCTACCACGCGACGGCGGGACAGGCGCGGAGAAATCGGGCGATCCACGGCGGACTGGCGGAGCGCCGGGCGGCCGGGTTCGTTCCGCTGCTTGAACACCCGCCGTCCGCGCTCTATTGCCGGGGCGAACAAGGAGCACCCCATGCTGGCCCTCGCCATCATCCTCGGCTTCGTCGCCGTCCTCGCCGTGATCAACTTCGTCGAGTTCGGCCGGGTTGACTGATCCGGTCGCCCGCCGCGGGGCCGCGCTGGTCACCGGCGGCGGCAAGCGCATCGGGCGGGCGATCTGCCTGGAGCTGGCTCGCGCCGGCTTCGATCTCGCCATCCACTACCGCTCGTCGGCCGAGGCGGCGGAAGCCGTCGCCGAAGAGGCGCGGGCGCTGGGCCGCCGCGCCGCGACCGTGCGGGCGGATCTCGCGGTCGAGGCCGAGACGAGGACTCTGGTTCCGGCGGCCGGCGAGGCCGTCGGGCCGTTGACCGTGCTGGTCAACAACGCCTCCATCTTCGAGGACGATCGCGTCGGCGCGCTGGAGCGGTCGACGTGGGACGCGCACATGGAGACCAACCTGCGGGCGCCGGTGGTGCTGGTCGAGGCCTTCGCCGCCCAGGCGTCCGAAGGGGGCTGCATCGTCAACCTTCTGGACCAGCGGGTGCTGAAGCCGGACCCGCGCTTCTTCTCCTACGCCCTGTCCCGCAATGGTCTGTGGTGGGCGACGCGCACCCTGGCGCAGGCCCTCGCGCCGCGCCTCCGGGTGAACGCCGTCGGGCCCGGCCCCACCCTGCCCTCGATCCACCAGAGCAGGGCGGAGTTCGCAGCCGAGGCCGCCGGCACCCTGCTGGGCCGGCCGGGCAGCCCGGAGGCGGTGGCCTCTGCGGTGCGCTGGCTGGTGGACGCGGATCTGGTGACGGGGCAGATGATCGCCGTCGACGGGGGCCAGCATCTGGCCTGGAAGACCCCGGACATTCTGGAGTAGCGCCGTGGCCGCACCGTCCCCCCTGCCCTTCCCCGGCGCCGACGCGCCAGCCCATCAGGGGCTGACGGTGTTTGTGCGCGGCCTGGAGGTGGAGGCCGGCATCGGCGTTTACGACCATGAGCAGGGGCGGCTTCAGAGGCTGGTCATCGACGCCACCCTGGCGCTCGATCCGGGGAGTGTGGACCGGCTGGCCGACACGGTGAACTACGAGGCCGTCGCGGCGGCGGCGCGCGCCATCGCCGCGGAGGGTCACGTGGGGCTGGTCGAAACCTTTGCGGAACGGCTGGCCATGGCTTGCCTGCAGGATGCTCGTGTCCGTCGGTGCACGGTGCGTATCGAGAAGCCCGGCGCGCTGGCGGGTGCGGCCGCGGCCGGCTGCGAGGTGGTGCTGGGCCGCTGACCGCCCTGCCCGGTTGCGCCCCGGCGGCGGGGCGGTCATACCTGAAACCGAGTTGAAGGATCCCCGATGGCCGACCCCGGCGACCCCCGCAGTCCGGATGACGACGACGCCCTGATCGGCTTCGCCTCGGCGGAGTCGCTGCAGGGACGGGCGCGCGAGCCGGAGCCCGCAGAGGCGGGGGGGACAGCCGCGCCGCAGCCCGAACCGCCGCAAGAGACCGACACACCGAGGCCTCACCCGATCCGCGCCAACTCCATCTTCGAACCCTCCCCCGGCTTCGAGATCCACCACCGGCGCCCGGAGCCGTCGGCGACGCCAATGATCGGCGGTCTCAGCCTCTATGCCGTCTACGCCCTGATCCTGTTCGCGGTGCCGACCCTGGGCGTCTCGGCGCTCATCGGCCTCGTGGCGGTCACCGGGCGTCCGGGCCCCGACGAGCCGGAGGCCCGCAGCCATTTCATCTACCAGCAGCGCACCCTGTGGGCGGCGGCGGTGGCCGCCGTGATGGGTGTGATCCTGCTGGCGGCGCCGTTCGCGCTGGGCGTGCCGCTGCTGTTCGCCCTCGCCCTGTGGATCGTGATCCGGGGCGCCGCGGGCGTCTGGACCCTGAAGTCGGGACGCCCGATCCGCGACCCCGGCAGCTGGTGGATCTGAGGAGAGCCGACATGTCCCACGTGCCGCCGGAGCAGCGTGACTACCCGCAGGGCGGGGGCGACGACGGAAAGGTCGCCGCCCTGGCGGCCTGGACCCTGTTCATCCTGTCCATCCCGAGCGCCAACCTGCTGGTCCTCGTCGGCCTGGTGGTGGCCTACGCCGCCCAGAGTTCGGCGACCGGCGTGCCGAGACAGCACCTCGACGCGCAGATCCGGCTTTTCTGGTCGGTGTTCTGGTGGACCATCGCCTGCTGGATCGCGCTGGCGGTCAGCGTGGTGATGTCGATCGTGCTGATCGGGATCCCGTTCCTGATCCTGTTCGGCCTGCTCTGGTTCCTGATCAGCGTCTGGTTCACGGTGAAGAGCGTCTTCGGCCTGCTCAACCTGCTCGGCGATCGGGCGCCCTGAGGCGGAAACGCAACACGGCGTCACGTCTTCGCCGCCCGGGCGGAACGCCGCCGGCCCTGGCTTGTTGCTGCCGTGTCCGCTGGGGGACACAGGTGACACCATGACCGATTTCCGTGACGTGCGTGACCAGCACCGTTTCGAGCAGGGCTTCGTCGACGACGCCGGCGAGACCCGGCTCGTGTTCGCCGATTATGCGATGCGCGACGGAACCCGCGTCATCCTCCATGTGGAAGCCGATCCCGCCCTGCGCGGCGGCGGCGCGGCCGGCCGGTTCATGCAGGCCCTGGCCGCCCACGCCCGGCAGGAGGGGCTGAAGCTGCAGCCGCGGTGCAGCTATGCGGTGCTGTGGCACCGGCGGCACCCCGAATACGACGACGTCCTGGCGGACTGACTTCAGGGCCGGGGCCCAAGCGAGGGCTCCCCCTCCCCCGCCCGGCGCGGCCTAGCCTCCGCCGTAGCCGCCGATGATCGGCAGGATCTCGCCGGTGATGTAGCTGGAGCATTGCGGCGAGGCGAGGAAGACGAAGGCGGGGGCGATCTCCTCCGGCTGGGCGGGCCGTTTCATCACGGTCTGCGAACCGAACTTCGCCACCTTCTCCGCCGGCTGGTCGGCCGGATTCAGCGGCGTCCATACCGGCCCCGGCGCCACCACGTTCACGCGGATGCCGCGCGGCGCGAGGTGCGTGCCCAGCGAGCGCGCGAAGGCATGGATGCCGCCCTTGGTCATGGAATAGTCGAGCAGGTTGTCGTTGCCCATGATGCCGGTGACCGAGCCGGTCATGACGATCGATCCCCCGGCCTTCAGGTGCGGCACGGCGGCCTTCACCAGGTTGAAG
>JANJTI010000260.1 GCA_024711185.1 Brevundimonas sp.
GGATGGGGAGGGCGTCCAGCGCCAGAAAGGCGGCGGCTCCGAGGTTCTCGCCGTAGGGGCGCAGGCAGGCCAGCACGTCCCCGGAACGCCGGTGGGCATGCGCCACCGTGGCGCAGAGGCTGGCGTCGTACACCGACAGCGTCTCCAGCCCGGCGCGTTCGGCCAGCCGGTGATGGGCCGCATAGTACTGGGCGGCATGCGCCAGGTCCCCCACCTGCACCGCCATCATCGTCAGATTGTAGAGGCTGTCGAAATCGGGACGCGGGTAGTGGGGGTTCGAGTAGTCGATCTCGAACTTGCGGAACGCCGCGGCCGCGCCGACCACGTCGTTGAGATCCTTCAGACCCATGCCGGCCACTTCCCAGATCCCGGCGTGGGCGGTCGCCGCGTAAGGGTCAGTCTCGGGAATGTCGGCCTCGGCCGAGGCGAGCAGATCCAGGGCCTCGCCGGTGCGGGCCTGATCCATCAGCCACAGGGCTGTGAGACGCGCCGCATGCGCCCGCACGAACCAGTCGCGTCCCACCCTCGCCAGCCTCGACATCTCCGCCGCCACCGCCGTGTCGCCCTGGTCGTAGCGGATCGTGAGTTCATTGAGGCGGGCGATGTCGGCGTAACGGTCGTCGCGCTGCCGCCGGGCGGCCTCGGCCAGACGCTGGTTCCAGACGGCGGCGCGCTCGAATTCGCCCTGGTTCAGGATGGTCCAGGTCACGTGATAGAGGCGGTTCAATCCCTCACGGTCGTTGCGCCGCAGCGCTGCGCGGCCGAAGGCGTCGAGTTCGGCGAAGGTGGTCGAGCCGGCCCGTCTCTCGACCGCGCGCGCAAGGTCGAGGGCGTCGGACCCGCCGCCCGTCGCACCCGGCTGGGCCATGGCTCCCGTCCCGCCCAGCAGGACAGCAAGCATGGCGATGACCACAAGTACGAGGCGCACTATCGCATGGAACTCCCGACCCGGAGCCCCTTCCTCGCACGCAGTTATTGAACAAGGCTTAGCGCCCCGGGCGGGGGCCGCTCAGGTCGCGCGGCCGGGCCGGGCGATCAGTCGGCGCCGGCCGTTCCGGCGAGGAACCGGCGGATCCATTCTGCCAGCACATCGCGGTCATCCGGCCCGCGGAGGCTGGCCAGCGCCCCGGCCGCCACGTCGGCGGGGATTCGCCCCGCCCGGCCCTCGACCAGGGCGGATGCGTAGGCCGGACTGAACTCCGGGTGGCACTGAAAGCTGACCGCATCCCGATCCCAGGCCAGCCCGCCGCAGGGCGTGAAGGCGCTGGCGAGAACAACCCGGGCCCCCGGCGGAGCGGCGACCACCTGGTCCTGGTGCGAGACGGGAATGGCGACCTCCGTCGCCGGCGGCTGCATCCACGGCGCGGCGGCGAGAACCTCGTAGCGGTGCAGGCCGACCCCCCAGCCGCGCTCCGACTTCTCCACCCGCCCACCCAGTGCTTCAGCCATCGCCTGATGACCGAAGCAAATGCCGACGAGCCGCAGGCGGCCCTTCGCCATCCGGATCCAGTCCAGCAGCGGCGGAATCCAAGGATGGTCTTCATAAACGCCCGCGGCCGAGCCGGTGATGATCGCGCCGGCGAACTGGCCCGGGTCGGGCAGCGCGCCAGCCTGCACCTCGAACGTTTCCGTACTGAACCCGTCGCCGAGCATGTTCCGGAACATGGTCGGATAGTCGCCGTAGACCTGCGCCAGCGCCTGGGGCGGCGCCCCGGTCTCCAGAATCGCGATGCGGGTCATCAGGCCTCCTCGAGGTGTCCGATATGGCGGCGCCGGCGAGACTCGCAAGCCGGGATCAGCTATGCGGCCGCCATGTCCGACGCGCCCGTGGTCCTCATCAACGTCTATCGCTGCGAGCCGGAGAAGCAGGCGGCGCTGATGGATCATCTGGCGGCGGTCGTCCGGGCCCAGCGCGGTCGCGACGGCTTCGTGTCCGCGACACTGCACCGCGGCCTCAACGGTCGGGTCGGCGCGGTCTACGGGGTCTGGCGCTCGCGGGAGGACTGGAAGGCCATGGCCCGCCACCCGGAGGTGGCCGCCGCGATGGAGCCGGTGATGGCCGTCGCCACCTTCGAGCCCCATCTCTACGAACCGGTCGAGGTCGATTAGGCCCGCCACACCTCGGCGCGGGCTCCCTCGTCGCCGAGCGTTCCCGCGACCCAGTCGCATATCTCCCGCGCCGCCGCCTCGCTCCCGTCAGGAGGGTTGAGGACCACCATGGCGCAGCCGTTCATCTTCATGGGATTGGCCAGAGGGCGCAGTCGCGCCTCGGCGACGAGCGCCTGGCTGACGCCGGCCCCCGCCAGCCCGCGCAGGAAGGCGTCGAAGGTCTCGAGGTCCTTCAGCGGCGTCCAGACGGCGACCACCGCCTGCGGGTCGGCGCGGACAATATCTGCCGCGGCGTGGGCGGCGCGGGTGTAGTCGTCCGCCTGTTCGAACGGCGGATCGATGAGGACGAGCGGCGCCGGCGTCTGTCGGGCGGCCGCGCGCGCCTGGTCGTAGCCGTCGCCGGCGCGGGCGCCGGCCTGCGCATACGGCGCGAGGGCCTCGCCGAGCAGATCGAGCACCGGCGGATTAAGCTCGAACCCCAGGTAACGGTCCTCCTCCCGGAGGCGGCGCGCGACCAGCACGGGTGACCCCGGATACAGCCGGACGCCGGCGCCCGAGTTCAGCGCGGCGACCGCTCCGGCCAGCGCCTCGATCAGCGGCGGGCGGTCTGCGGCGGCCATCAACCGCGCGATCCCGGCTTCCGCCTCGCGCGAGCGAACCGCATCGCCGGTCAGGTCGTACAAGCCTGCGCCCGCATGGGTGTCGAGGACCAGGACCGGCCCGTGCGCCTGCCTCCGCTCCAGCAACCACAGGAGAAGGGCGTGCTTGACGATGTCGGCGAAATTTCCGGCGTGAAAACTGTGGCGGTAGTTCATGGCCCTACCTCCGCCGCCTCGCCGCCACCGTCAAGAGGAACCGCTGGCGCCCGCCGCCGTTGCGGAGGGCCCGAGGAGCTTGAATGATCGACCACCCCGTCCTTTCCGACGCCCGGCGCACGCCTCCCCGGGCCGTGGCGGAGGCGGCCGAACGCGGCCTTCATCTGCGGAGCCTCCACCGCCGGGGCGGCACGGACGTCGGCGTCCGCCGCGCCCGCCAGTTGTCGAACCGCGAGCCGGTCAGCGATCGCGACATCAAGTCGATGTACAGCTATTTCGCGCGCCACGCCGTGGACCGCCGCGGCCGCTACTGGGCCGATCCCGACAAGCCGTCGGCGGGCTACATCGCCTGGCTGCTGTGGGGCGGGGATGAGGGCCGCGACTGGGTCGACGGCCTTCGGGCCGAACTGCGCGAGGTCGGGGTGTGAGCGCCGTCGATCCCGCGGCCATTCCGGATGGGCTGTCCTATTGCAGCGACGAGCAGCCCGGCATCCGCCGCACCATGACGAGCCGCGGCTTCGTCTATCACAACGCCCGGGGCGAGGAGATCCAGGACGACAGGACGCTGGCCCGCATCCAGGCCCTCGCGATCCCGCCCGCCTGGACGGACGTGTGGATCTGCCCCCGCGCGAACGGTCATATCCAGGCGATCGGACGCGACGCCAGGGAGCGAAAGCAGTACCGCTACCATGCCGACTGGACGTCGCACGCCGCGACGAACAAGTTCGACCGCCTGCCCGAGTTCGCCCGCGCCCTCCCGAAGCTGCGCCGCCGCGTCGAACGGGACCTGGCCCGGCGCGGCCACACGCGCGAGAAGGTGTTGGCCACGGCCGTGCGGCTGCTGGAGCTGACCCTGATCCGGGTCGGGAACGCCCAGTATGCGAAGCAGAACCGCTCCTACGGCCTGACCACCCTGCACAAGCGCCATCTCGAGGTCGGGGGCACGGCCCTGACCTTCGCCTTCAAGGGCAAGAGCGGCGTCGAGCACGAGGTGCGGCTGCGCGACCGGCGCCTGGCGCGGGTGGTGCGCTCCCTGCAGGACTTGCCCGGCCAGCAGCTGTTCAAGTACCGCGAGTCCGACGGGACGCTGTGCCCGATCACCTCTGACGACGTGAACGCCTACATCCGCGAGGCGATGGGCGAGGGCTTTTCGGCCAAGGACTTCCGCACCTGGGCGGGAACGGTGTCGGCGGCGCGGGCGCTGCGGGAGATGGAGGCGCCGACCTCGCCCACCGACGCGAAGCGCAAGATCACCGTCTGCGTGAAAGCGGTCGCCGGCCTGCTCGGAAACACGCCGACGGTATGCCGGTCGTCCTACGTCCACCCGAAGGTCTTCGAGCTGTTCGAGAGCGGGGCGATCGGCAAGGCCCTGCCCGGCCCGGACGCCGCGACGTTCGAGCGGGCGCTGGCGAAGACCCTGGTCGGCTGACGGCAACCTCCCGGAAACCACGGAACCGGCACCCTGCCTGACCGCAGGGAGAATCAGGTGTCGCGTCGTTCATTTCGCCCTTCCCGCCGCCGCCGGGGACCGGCGTGGCTGCTGGCCGCCCTGCTGGCGGCGACCGCCGCCGGCGCCATGCTGGCTTCCGATCCGCAGGGCGGACGGACCGCGGCGGCCGAGGCGGAGACGCCCCCCGCGGCCGACCGGCTGGAGGGGCTGGGGCGCGTGGTCGACGGCGACACGCTCGACGTCGGCGGCGTGCGGGTTCGGCTGCACGGCGTCGACGCCTTCGAGCGGGGGCAGGTCTGCGACCTTCCCACGGGCGCCTGGCCGTGCGGCGCCGTCGCCACCACCGCCCTGAAGGCCCGGGCGGAAGGCCGCCGTCTGGTCTGCGAGGTGCGCGATACCGACCGCTACGGACGCAAGGTCAGCCGTTGCGAGGGCGGGGGCGTCGACGTCGCTCGCGCGCTGGTCGACGACGGCCTCGCCCTCGCCTACCGCCGCTACAGCGCCGACTACATCGACGCCGAGGAGTCCGCCCGCGCCCGGCGCGCCGGGGCCTGGGCCGGCTCGTTCGACCGGCCGGAGCAGTGGCGGCGGCGCGGCCGCCGCGATTAGGCCCACGTGGTGAATCGCTTGTAACTTGCCCCTCGGGGAGAACGGCGGTTTACGAACCGCCTTTGTCGGAGGGTCTCATGATTTCGGTAGCCAACAATTTTCTGCGCCTCGGCGTCCTCTCGGCGCTGGTGGGCATGTCGCTCGGCGTGTGGATGGGGGCCAACCAGGACTTCGTCCTCAGGCCGGTGCACGCCCACATCAACCTGCTGGGCTTCGCCTCGATGATGCTGTTCGGCCTCTTCTACCGGGCGTATCCGGCGGCGGCGCGCGGCTGGCTGCCGCTGACGCATTTCGCCCTGTCGGTGGTCGGTTTCCTGATCCTGATGCCGTCGCTGGCCCTGATGCTGCTGCAGAAGCCGCTGTTCCTGCCGGCCATGATCGCCTCGGAGATCATGCTGGTCGTGTCGATGCTGCTGTTCGTCATCATCGTGTTCATGGCGACGATGAAGAAGGAGCCGACCGCGGCCTGATCAGGCGGTCTGCCAATAGCCGCGGCTGCGGGCGCTGACCGGCGCCCGCGTCGCTTCCACCCGCCAGAGCACGGCGTCCCGGGAGGCGTCGGCGGCGGCGTCGCCGCTCAGCAGCCGCAGCGAGCGGATGATCCGGGTGATGCGCAGATGGTTGTGGTCGTCCGGCCGCAGCCACTGATCGGTCCGGCGGTAGAACAGGTCCATCCGGTCGGTCGCAGCGGCCAGCGCGCACTGGGCCAGGGTGGAGGCGCGACTGGCCTCCACCGCGGCCGCATCCAGCACCGGCGCGTCCGGAACGGCGGCGGAGGGTTCAGCCAGCGGGAACAGCCACTGGATGAAGTCATGCGTCCGCTCCAGGGCGGCGTCGTCGAACGCGAGCACGTCGAACAGGCCGCGGCCCCGGCCGTCGACGCCCTCCCCCTCGAGGAAGGCCAGCACCCGGCCGCCGTCGCCCACGCCCAGGCTCCGGGGTCAGGCCGCGGCCTTGTCCCAGTCCAGCACCACCTTGCCGGACTTGCCGGACTTCATCGCCTCGAAGCCCTCGCGATAGTTCTCGTAGGACATCTGGTGGGTGATCAGCGGCTGCAGGTCGAGCCCGGCCTTCAGCAGGCCCAGCATCTTGCGCCAGGTGGTGAACATCTCGCGGCCATAGACGCCCTTGATGGTCAGCGCCTTGAGGATGATCTGGCCCCAGTCGGTCTCCATCGGCTTCGAGGGAATGCCCAGCAGCGCCATGCCGCCGCCCATGATCAGGGTGTCGACGCACTGCCGGAAGGCGATCGGCGAGCCCGACATCTCCAGCGCCACATCGAAGCCGACCTTCAGGCCAAGCTCGTGCATGACGTCCTTCAGGTCCTCGCGGGTCGTGTTCACGGTGCGCACGCCCGGCGCCACCTTCTGCGCCAGCTCGAGCCGGAAATCGTTGATATCGGTCAGCACCACGGTGCGGGCCCCGGCGTGTCGGGCGACGGCGGCCGCCATCATGCCGATCGGACCCGCGCCGGTGACCAGCACGTCCTCGCCGAGCAGGTCGAACTGCTGCGCCGTGTGCACGGCGTTGCCGAACGGGTCGAGGATCGAGCCGATCTCGTAGGGGACGTCGTCGGGCAGCTCGATGACATTGAAGGCCGGGGCGACGACGTATTCGGCGAAGGCGCCCTGACGGTTCACGCCGATACCGCGGGTGTCGGGATCGAGGTGGAAGTGACCTGCGCGCGCGGCTTCCGAGTTCAGGTCGATGACGTGCCCTTCGGCCGACACCCGCTGACCGACCTTCAGGCGGCGGTCGACGTCCTTGCCGATGGCGACGATCTCGCCGGCGAACTCGTGGCCGGTGATCATCGGCACGGGGACGTTCTTCTGGCTCCACTCGTCCCAGTTCCAGATGTGGATGTCGGTGCCGCAGACGGCGGTGCGGTGCACCTTGATCAGCACGTCCTCGGGGCCGGCCTCCGGAATCGGGGCGTCGATCAGCTCGAGCCCGACCTCAGGTTTCGTCTTGGCCAGGGCCTTCATGGTGTCGGCCATCAAATTACTCCGAGTTCCTTGCCCGCCTGCGTGAACGCGGCGACGGCCTGATCGATCTGTTCGAAGGTGTGCGCCGCCGACATCTGGGTGCGGATGCGGGCCTGGCCGCGCGGCACCACGGGGAAGCTGAAGCCGATGACGTAGACGCCCAGCTCCAGCATGCGGGCGGCCATGTCCTGGGCCAGTTTGGCGTCGCCCAGCATCACCGGGATAATCGGGTGCTGGCCTTCCAGGAGCTTGAAGCCGGCCCCGGCCATGGCGGCCCGGAAGCGGGCCGCGTTGGCGAACAGCTGCTCGCGCAGCTTGTCGCCCTCGGCCCCGCCAGCGATGCGGATGGCCTCCAGCGACGAGCCGCAGACGGCCGGGCTCAGGGCGTTGGAGAACAGATAGGGCCGGGCGCGCTGCTTGAGCAGTTGCACCACCGGCGCGGTGGCGCAGATGAAGCCGCCCATGGCCCCGCCCAGCGCCTTGCCGAAGGTGCCGGTGACGCAGTCGACCCTGACCCCGTGGTGGGCATAGGAGCCGCGCCCCTGAGGGCCGAGGAAGCCGGTGGCGTGGCAGTCGTCGACCATGATCAGGGCGTCGTATTTGTCGGCCAGGGCCCGGATGTCCTTCAGCCTGGCGATGTAGCCGTCCATCGAGAAGGCGCCGTCGGTGGCGATGACGATGTCGCGCGCGCCGTCGGCCCGGGCCTGCTTCAGCTGGGCCTCCAGGTCGGCCATGTCGGAATTGGCGAAGCGGTAGCGCTTCGCCTTGCACAGGCGGACGCCGTCGATGATCGAGGCGTGGTTCAGGCTGTCCGAGACGATGGCGTCCTCGGCCCCGAACAGCGGCTCGAAGATGCCGCCGTTGGCGTCGAAGGCGGCGGCGAACAGGATGGCGTCCTCGAAACCGAGGTAGTCGGCGATAGCCCGCTCCAGCTCCTTGTGGATCTCCAGCGTGCCGCAGATGAAGCGCACCGAGGCGGTCCCCGCGCCCCAGCGCTCCTGCGCCCTGATCCCGGCCTGGACGACCCGCTCGTCGCCGGCGAGGCCGAGGTAATTGTTGGCGCAGAAGTTGAGCACGTCGCGGCCGCCGACCTTGATGACGGGCCCTTGGCGGGAGGCGATGACGCGCTCGGGCTTGGTCAGACCCTGGGCGTCGATGTCGGCGAGTTCCGCGGCGACGCGGTCATGGAAGCTGGCTGTCATG
>JANJTI010000261.1 GCA_024711185.1 Brevundimonas sp.
AGACGTGGTTCATGTCCATCGACACCACGGGATCCATGGTGGTGTGCAGGACGCCCTTCATCGGGCCCTCGGCGGCGGCCTGCAGGGCCGTGTTGATCTCCTCGACGCTCACCTCGCGGCCGGCCACGACCTTCAGGTCGACGACCGAGACGTTCGGGGTCGGGACGCGGATCGACGAGCCGTCCAGCTTGCCCTTCAGCTCCGGCAGCACCAGGCCCAGGGCCTTGGCGGCGCCGGTCGAGGTCGGGATCATCGACAGGCCGGCGGCGCGGGCGCGGTACAGGTCCTTGTGCATCGTATCCAGCGTCGGCTGGTCGCCCGTGTAGGCGTGGATGGTGGTCATGTAGCCGCGCTCGATGCCGAACAGGTCGTGCAGCACCTTGGCCACCGGGGCCAGCGCGTTGGTGGTGCAGCTGCCGTTCGAGACGACGATGTCGTCTGCGGTCAGCGTGTCATGGTTGACCTTGTAGACGATGGTCTTGTCGGCGCCGTCGGCCGGGGCCGAGACCAGAACGCGCTCGGCGCCGGCCTTCAGGTGGGCCGAGGCCTTGTCCTTCGAGGTGAACAGGCCGGTGCACTCCATGGCGATGTCGACGCCGAGGTCCTTGTGCGGCAGCTCTTCCGGATTGCGGATGGCCGTGACCCGGATCTTGCCGGTTCCGACGTCGATCCAGTCGTCACCGCTCTCGACCGTGCCGGGGAAGCGGCCGTGCACCGAGTCGTACTTGAGCAGGTGGGCGTTGGTGGCCACCGGCCCCAGGTCGTTGATCGCCACCACCTCGATGTCCTTGCGGCCGTGCTCGGCGATCGACCGGAGGACGAGACGGCCGATGCGGCCGAAACCGTTGATGGCGACGCGGACGGTCATGGGGCGGGCTCCTGGGAAGCGGGGTTTCTGGTTGGCGCTTCAATGGAACCGGCGGCGCGGGGATTCAACCCCGCGACTGTAACAAGCCGTGATGAACTGTAACGCTTCGGGCGATCCGCGCGTCAGCCGGCGAGGGGCAGGACGAGCGTCGCCTTAAGTCCGCCGTCGGGCCGGTTGCGCAGCGTGACGTCGCCGCCGGCGCCCCGCGCCGCCTGTCGGGCGACGGTCAGGCCCAGCCCCGCTCCGCCGGTTTCGCGGCTGCGCGAGCGCTCGCCGCGATGGAAGGGCTCGAAGACCGCCTCCAGTTCCTCCTCCGACAGCCCGGGGCCGTCGTCCTCGACCGCGACCACCGCGGCCCCCTCGGCGGCGAAGGCGCGAACCCGGGCGCCGCCGCCGTACTTCACGGCGTTGCCGATCAGGTTGCCCAGCGCCCGGCGCAGGGCCGCCGGGTCGCCCATCACCGGCAGGGCGCCTGAGCCGTCGAACACGACCTTCGCTCCCGTTTCAGAGAACCCCCGAGCGCAGTCCGAGGCGAGCGCCTCCAGGTCCAGCCTCTCCCGCGGCTCCGCGGCCGTCTCGCCGCGGACGAAGGCCATGGCTTGCGCGATCAGCGCGTCCATCTCCTCGATGTCCGAGGCCATCCGGTCCCGCACCGCCTCCGGAACCTGCTCGGCCCGGAAGCGCAGCCGGGTCAGCGGCGTCCGCAAGTCATGGGCGATCGCCGCGATGGTCTGGGTGCGCTGCCGGATGTGGTCGCGCAGGCTGGCCTGCATCTCGTTGAAGGCGTGAATCGCGGTGCGCACCTCGCTGGGCCCCGAAGGCTTGAGCGGCGGCGCCTCGGGATCTGCGCCCAGGCGCTCGGCGGCCTCGGCGAACACCCGGATGGGCCGCGTCAGCCGCCGGGCCATCCACCAAACCAGCGGGGCGAGCAGCAGCATCGAGATGCCGAGCGCGAGCAACAGCCGGCTCTGCCACGGCGAGAGCAGGTCGCGCGGCGGCTCCACCGTGGCCCAGCGGCCGTCGTCGAGGCGCAGCGAGGCCGAGAACGGGGCGAAGGTCAGCCGGTCCGTCATCACGGTGAAGTGGCGGGTCTGGTCGCCGATCACGATCGGCTCGCCTGCGGCCAGCCGGCCGTGAAGCTGGGCGTGAAGACGAACCGTCCCGGCCACGGGGGCGGCGGGCGCCTCCGGCGGAGCCGGCGCCCGGGGCACGACCACGTCTTCTCCCCGGCGGACGAAGACGTAGCTCTCGGCAGCGCGCTCCATCCCGCCCTCCCGACGCGTCAGGCCCGGAGCCTGCAATCGCCTGCGGTCCGGCATATCGACCGCCACCGACACCTGTTCGATCGGCACGTCCAGGCTGTTCGCCAGCCCCGCGCGGATGGCGAGGGCCAACGGGTTGGGGGCGTCGGACGCGGCTCGGGCGACCGGCCGGCTGGTGATGCGGCGGCGGAGGGGGCGGCCGTCGACGGTCTCGGCCGCCTCGCCCCTCAGCGCCCGCGCGGCGTCCGCGATGCTGATGCCGGCGGGTCGCGGCTCGGGCGCCAGCACGACCAGGGCGAAGGCCACCGCCTGCGACATGACCACCGCCAGGGCCGCCAGCGCGCCGACCTGGACCACCACGGGCAGCGAGGAGGGCCGTCTCACGCGGAGGCCCGGCGACGCTCGACCTTGACGTCGAACATGTAGCCCTCGCCCCGGAGCGTCTGGATCATCTCCAGCCCGGAGCCGTCGTCCAGCTTCTTCCTCAGGCGGCTGATCTGCACGTCCATGGCCCGGTCGAACACGTCCGCATCCGCTCCGCGTGCCCGCTCGAGCAACTGTTCGCGGGTCAGCACCCGCCCCGGCCGCTCGGCGAAGGCGCGCAGAAGGGCGAACTCGCCGGCGGACAGCGCGACCGGTTCTCCATCGGGACGGCTCAGCTCGCGACGCAGCAGGTCCAGACGCCAGCCGGCGAAGACCAGCGCCGGCCCTTCCGCCGCCGCCTCGTCGCGCGGCCGGCGCAGCACGGCCCTGACCCGCGCCAGCAGTTCCCGGGGATTGCACGGCTTGGCCAGGTAGTCGTCGGCCCCCAGCTCCAGGCCGATGATCCGGTCGGTGTCCTCTCCCATAGCGCTCAGCATGACCAGCGGCGGACCCTTGCCCGCGAGGCGCCGACACACCGACAGCCCGTCCTCGCCGGGCATCATCAGGTCGAGCACGATCAGATCCGGCTCGCGCGCCGCCATCGCGCGGTCCATCTCCGCCGCCGACGCGGCTCCGGCCGTCTCGTAGCCGTGCTGCGAGAGGTAGTCGCACAGCACCTCGCGGATGCCGGGGTCGTCGTCGACCACGAGGATGCGCTGGGTTTCGCTCTGCATTGCGTCATCATGGCCCAGCCGACGGTCGCCGTCATTTCAGCGCTGAAACATTCGGCCGCCGGATTGAAACACGGCGGCAAGCCGGAGGTGGTCGACTGGGCCGAACGACAACGGAGTCGAATCCCATGATCAACCTGCTCGTCCTGTCCGCCGCGCTGCTGCAGGAGCCGCCGGCGCCGCCCGCGCCCCCGTCTCCGCCCGAAGTTCGCTTCATGATGATGGGGCCGCACGGGCACGGGGCGATGGACCGCGACGGCGACGGACAGGTCACGCGCGAGGAGTTCACGGCCCCGATTGCCGAAGCCTTCGCCCGCCTGGACCGGGACGGCGACGGCCGCCTGTCGGGCGAGGAACTGGCCGCCCGCCACGGCGACGGCGCGCACGACGTCATGATCCGCCGTGGCGGCGAGCCGGGGATGCATCGCTTCGAGATGCGCCGGTCTCACGGCCCGACGGCCCCGGGCGAGCGCCATGAGTTCGTCATCCGCGGCCCCGGAGGCGAGGGCGGGCCGCACGTCTTCCATTTCGACTCCGGCGAGGGCCCGGCCCACCGGATGGATGCGGACGGGGACGGCCGCGTCAGCGAGGCCGAGTTCACGGCGCGCCTGCGCGAAGCCTTCGCCCGGATGGACGCGGACCGCTCCGGCTTTCTGGAGGAGAGCGAGCGCGGCGGCAACGGCGAGGTCCGCGTCCAGGGGGCCCGGATGGTTCGGGAGGGGAACTATCAGCAGGCGCTCAGGGTGTTTCAGCGGTCGGTTGCGCTTAGTAAAGAGGGAAGGTTTAAAACTCTCCTGAGGAACGGGTTTGAAAATACTTCCCGGGTGTACCGGCTTATGGGTGATCACCGCAAATCAACAGTATATATGCAGCTGATGATTATGGTAATGGAAATCCTGTATCTTGAGAAGATTAACAGCCAGATAAGCGAAATGAGGGTTAAATATGAAAAAGAAAAAAAAGAACTTGAAAACAAATACTTAAAAACCGAAA
>JANJTI010000143.1 GCA_024711185.1 Brevundimonas sp.
TACAACCTCGACCGCGTGCAGACGGGCATCACCCCGGCCGCCTCCCTGCTGTTCCCGTCGGAAGTCGTGGACAGCTACGAGGCCGGCGTGAAGATGACGCTCGCCAACCGCACCGTGCTGCTGAACGCGACCTACTTCGACCAGACCTTCACCGACTTCCAGCTCAACACGTTCCTGGGCACCGCCTTCGTGGTGGAGTCGATCCCCGAGCTGACCTCGCGCGGCGTCGACGCCGACTTCCTGTGGTTCACGCCTGTCGACGGCCTGAGCCTGCAGGGCGGCGTCACCTACACCCAGACCGAGTACGGCGAGTTCACCGCGGCCGACCTGTCGAACCCCGGCAACTTCCCGCAGCTGTCGCTGCTGCCGGGCGCCACGGCCTCGTTCGCGCCGGAATGGTCGGCCACGGCCTCGATCAACTACGATCGCGACCTGGGCGGCAACCTGCGCGGCGGCTTCAGCCTCGCGGCCAAGTACATGTCGGATTACAACACCGGCTCGGACCTGCTGCCGTACAAGCAGCAGGACGCCTTCACCACGCTCAACGGTCGCATCTCGCTCGGTTCCGTGGACGAGCGCTGGACGCTTGAGCTGTGGGGTCAGAACCTGACCGACGAGGAGTACGTCCAGGTCGCCTATAACGCCCCGCTGCAGGGCTCGGCCTTCCAGGGCACGGTCCAGCCGAACGGCACCTTCTACAACCCGGCCCTGGACACCCAGACCTACGACGCCTACCTGGGCCAGCCGCGCACCTACGGCATGACCCTGCGCTTCAAGTACTGATCGCGTCGCCGCCCGGCGAAACGAAGAGCCGGCCGGGGAGAGATCCCCGGCCGGTTTGCTTTATGGGGGCGATCGCGCGGCCGGGGTTCCCGGAAGGCCACGGGGCCAGCCACCTTGGCTAGCGCGCCCGCAACCTTGACGGGCGCTCTGATCGGGAGCGTACTTCCCCACGGTTGATGTGGCTGCTGGAGGAGGACCGCCGTGCGTATTCCGACCGTTTCGATTGTTCTGGGCGGGGCGATGTTCGCCCTGGGAGCCTGCAACACGGCGACCCCTGCGGGCCAGTTGACCCCGACCGAGCTCGCCGCCGTCTGCGGAGGCGCCCCCCGCACCCAGGCGGTGTCGACCGGCCCCGAGAGCGGCGAGGCGGGGCAGGACCGCCGCTGCCCGATCATCCATGCCGACGGCGGATTCCTCAGCCGACGGGAGCGGAACGTCGATGGGGGCCAGGGCCGCAGCACGGCGATCAGCCGGGCCCTGTCGGGCAGGAACTAGTCCGGCGTCTCAAGACCGCCGGCGGTGGCCCGGGCCTGGGCTGTGCGGCGGGCTGGCGTTCGCCGCTTGAGCCGCCGCTTCGCTACTCCGCGCTGGCCGCCGGCGCCGGCCGCTCCACCGTCTGCAGCCGCCGCGCCGCCAGCCGACCGCCCAGTCGCCGCTTCACCCAGCCGGCGATGTCGTCGACGATGGTGAAGATCGACGGGATGTAGAGCAGCGACAGGAAGGTCGACGAGATCAGGCCGCCCAGCACGGCGATGGCCATCGGGGCCCGGAACTCGACATCGGCGCCCCAGCCGATCGCCACCGGCACCATGCCCGCGCCCATGGCGAAGGTGGTCATCAGGATCGGCCGGGCCCGTTTGTGTGCGGCGTCCAGTATCGCCTCGTGGCGCGGCATTCCGTCCTTCTCGGCCATGATCACATAGTCGACCAGCAGGATGGAGTTCTTGGCGGCGATGCCCATCAGCATCAGCACGCCGATCAGGGCCGACATCGAGAAATTGGTGCCCGAGATCGCCAGGGCGATGATCGCGCCCCCCACGGCCAGCGGCAGGGCGGCCATGATGGTGATCGGATAGGCGAAGCTTTTGAACAGCAGCACCAGCACCACGTACATCAGGAACAGGCCCGAGCTGAAGGCGATGGCGAAGCCGGTGATCATCTCCTGGATGAACTCCGCGTCGCCCGCGGGCACCTGCCGCACGCCGGCGGGCAGGTTCTTCACGGACGCGAGTTGCTGCACCCGCTGGTCCGCGGCCCCGGTGGTGATGCCTTCCAGTTCGGCCGTGATCGAAGCGATCCGCGAGCGGTCCTGACGGCTCACCGTCGCGGGGCCCGCCCCGAACCG
Source organism: Brevundimonas sp. (assembly GCA_024711185.1). Lineage (GTDB taxonomy): Bacteria > Pseudomonadota > Alphaproteobacteria > Caulobacterales > Caulobacteraceae > Brevundimonas. The sequence continues at coordinate 2,129 of JANJTI010000143.1, forward strand.
GATGTCCGCCACCGAGCCCAACGGCACGGTTCCGCCGGAAGCGGTCGGCACCTGCAGGGTCTCGAGGACCGACAGATCCTCGCGCGCCTCGGCCGTCAGCTGCAGCCGGATCGGGACCTGCCGGTCGCCGAGGTTGTACTTGGGCAGGGCCTGTTCGACGTCGCCGATGGTCGCCACCCGGATCGCCTGCGAGATCGCGGAGGTCGACACCCCCACCAGGGCCGCACGATCGGCGCGGGGCGTGATCAGAATCTCCGGCCGCGCGATCGCGGCGGTGTTGACCACGTTCGCCAGCCCCGCGACGCCGCGCATTTCCGCTTCCACGGCCCGGGCGGCGGCGTTCAGGGCGTCGGGATTGTCGCCCAGGATGGCGAAGGTGTAGCTGGTGCCGTCGCTGGGCCCGCCGCCCTGCTGGGCGATGCCGGCCCGCACCCGGATGCCGGGGATGTCCTTGAATTCGTCGACCATGACGCGGGCGAATTCCTGCTGGCTCAGCTCGCGCTCCCCCTTGGGCACCATGTCGGCGTAGACGTTGGCCTGGTTGACGTCCTGGCCGCCGATGGCGGCGAACACCGACGTCACCTCCGGCCGCGCCTGCAGCTCGCGGGTGACCCGCTGCACCACGGCGTCGGTCTGGCGCAGGGTCGAGCCCGGCGGCAGCTCGACCTGGAAGGCGGCGCGCGACTCGTCGGCCGGCGACATGAACTCGAACGACATCTGGGTCACGCCCGCCAGCACGAAGGACGAAACCAGGAAGGCCACGCCCGCGGCCCAGACCTTCCAGCGGTTGGCCAGCGTCCACTTCAGCGTCCTGAGGTAGCGCGCCATCCACGGCGGATCGCGATCCTCGTGTTTGGTGTGCTTCAGCATGTAGGCCGCCATCAGCGGCGTCAGCGTCCGAGCCACCAGCAGGGAGAACAGCACCGACACGCAGGCGGCCAGGGCGAAGGCCTTGAAGAACTGGCCGATGATGCCCGGCATGAAGCCTACCGGCGCGAACACCGCCACGATGGTCGAGGTGGTGGCCAGCACCGCCAGGCCGATCTCGTCCGCCGCCTCCATGGCCGCCGGGTAGGGCGGCTTTCCGTCCCGCATGTGCCGGACGATGTTCTCGATCTCCACGATGGCGTCGTCGACGAGGATGCCGATGGTCAGCGACAGGGCCAGCAGGGTGACCCCGTTCAGCGAGTGGCCCATCGGCGCGAGGATCGCGAAAGTCGGGATCAGAGACATCGGCATGGCCGTCGCGGCGATCAGCGTCGCCCGCCAGTCGCGCAGGAAGATGAACACCACCACCACCGCCAGCGCCGCCCCCAGCGCCAGCGCCTCCAGCGAGGCGAGGTAGCTTTCCTCGATGTATTTCACGCTCGAGGTGACCTGCGAGATCTCCAGCTCCGGATGCGCCTCGTCGATGCGCGCCACCTCGGCCCGCACCTTCTTGGCGAGGTCCACCTCCGACGCCTCGCGCGAGCGCAGGAAGTTGAAGGTCACCGCCTCCTGGCCGTTGTAGCGGGCGAGGCGGCGCGGCTCGGTCCACTTGTCCTCGACCGTGCCGAGGTCGCCCAGCCGCACCGTGCGGCCGCCGCCCAGCGGGATCAGGGTCTCGCGCAACTGCTCCACCGAACCGGCCGCGCCGAGGGTGCGGATCGACCGCTCCGAGCCCGACACCGTCACCCGGCCGCCGGGCATGTCGCTGTTGACGCCGGTCAGGGCCTGGCTGACCGATTGCGCCGTGACCCCGAAGGCCGCCAGCCGGTCGGGGTCCAATTCGACCCGGATTTCGCGGTCCACGCCGCCCGAGCGGTTGACTTCGCCCACCCCGCCCAGGCCCAGCAGGGCGCGGCTGACCTCGTTGTCGACGAACCAGCTGATCTCCTCCGGCGTCATCGTCGGCGAGCGCACCACCCAGGTGATCAGGGCGTCGCCGGTGATGTCGATCCGCTGGACGGTCGGCTCCTGCATGTCCTGCGGCAGCGAGGCCCGCACGCTGCTCATGGCGTTGCGCACGTCGTTGGTCGCCCGCTCGGTGTCGGTCGACAGCTCGAACTCGATCGTCGTCGACGACACGCCGTCAGAGATGTTCGAATAGATGTGGCGGACCCCGGACAGGCCCGAGATCGAGTCCTCGATCAGCCGGGTGACCTGGACCTCCATCTCGCTGGGCGCGGCGCCCGGCCGGACCGCCGTCACCGCGACCAGCGGGAAGTCGATGTCGGGGTTGTTGTTGACCCGCATGCCCATGAAGCCGACGACGCCGGCCAGGGTCAGCAGCACGAACAGCAGGATGATCGGAATCGGATTCCGGATCGACCAGGACGAGATGTTGCGCATGGCCCGCCCCTACTTCTTCGCCGCGGGAGCAGCGGCGGCCGGGGCCGCTGCGGCGGGCGCGGCCACGCGCACGCGGTCGCCGTCGGCGAGGAAGCCCGCGCCCTCGACCACCACCCGCGCCCCCTCCGGCAGACCGTCCACGGCCGAGCTGCGGTCGGTGCGCGACAGCACCGTCACCGGCTGGAAGCGGACCTGGTCGCCCTGGCCCAGCACGAACACCCCCGCCCGGTTCTCGCGATACAGCACCGCCGCCGTCGGGACCGTCAGCGCCGGCCGGCTACCCGCCTCGATGCGCGCGCGGGCGAACATGCCCGGGCGGAAACCCCCGGCGCCGTTCAGGGCGATGCGGGCGACGCCCAGCCGGGTCTCCGCGTCGACCTCGGGCGTGACGATCCGCACCCGTCCGGTCGTCTGCCCCACCTCGTCGGACGACACCGTGGCCGACTGCCCGGCGCGGACCAGATTCAGTTCCGTCTCCGGCACCCGGGCGTCCAGCTCCAGCCGGCCGTCCCGGACGATCCGGAACAGCTCCGTCCCCGCCGCCACGATCTGCCCGCGCGTCACGTTGCGGCTGATCACCAGCCCCGAGACCGGAGCCCGCAGGGTCGCCTGCGACAGCCGCGTCTGCGTCTCCGCCAGCGCCGCGCGCGCCGCGGCCAGATTGGCCTGCGAGGCGCGCTGGTTGGCCAGCGCCGTGTCCAGCGAGGCCTGGCTCAGGAAGCCGCGCTCCTTCAGTTCCTGGGCCCGCGCCAGCGCCGCGTCGTCGCGCGCGGCGTTGGCCTCGGCGGTCTGCACCGCCGCCTGCTGCTGCCGCACCTGGGCGCGCAGCAGGGCGTCGTTCATCTGCACCAGCGGCTGGCCCTGGCGCACATAGCTGCCCTCGTCGACCAGCACCGCCGTCGCGGTCAGGCCGCCCGTTTCGGCCCCGACCGGCACCTCCTCCCACGCCGAGATGGTGCCTGAGGCGTTGATGGTCCGCGGCAGATCCTGCAGCGCCGGCGCGACCACGGTGACCGTCTGGCCGCCCGCGGGCGTCTCCTCGCGCGCCTTCTCCTCGCCGTGCGAGCCGCAGGCGGCCAGTGCGGCCAGCCCGGCGGTGAGGGCGAGGGTCGCCAGGGTCCGGTTGAGGCGGAGGCTGATGGCCACTTTGTATCCCCTTCCGCGCCGGCGGGGGAGCGACGGCGCGCGCGATGGGGCGCCGTCCCGGCGCCCGGTTGTCATCCGCTGTTGAATAGCGTTTCCCCGGGCCCGGCGAAACCCGCCAATCCGCGCCTTACGTCGAAGTAATCCGCAACGAAAACAGTCACGGTACGGCCGCGCGCCCGCGTTGCGTTGGCGCTTTCCCCGCGCCCGTGCTAGGCGCCGGGCCATGGCGACGCCTTCTATCGAACGCATCAGAAATTTCAGTGTGGTGGCCCACATTGACCACGGCAAGTCGACGCTGTCGGACCGGTTGATCCAGTTCACCGGGGGGCTGACCGCGCGCGAGATGCGGGAGCAGGTGCTCGACAACATGGAGATCGAGCAGGAGCGCGGCATCACCATCAAGGCGCAGACGGTGCGCCTGAACTACAAGGCGAAGGACGGCCAGGACTACGTCCTCAACCTGATGGACACCCCCGGCCACGTCGACTTCGCCTACGAGGTCTCGCGCAGCCTCGCCGCCTGCGAGGGCTCGCTGCTGGTCGTCGACGCCTCCCAGGGGGTCGAGGCCCAGACCCTGGCCAACGTCTACCAGGCCATCGACAACAACCACGAGATCGTCCCGGTCCTCAACAAGATCGACCTGCCGGCCGCCGAGCCCGAGCGGGTCAAGGCCCAGATCGAGGAGGTCATCGGCCTCGACGCCTCCGACGCCGTGCTCTGCTCGGCCAAGTCCGGCCTCGGCATCGAGGACGTGCTGGAGGCCATCGTCACCCGCCTGCCGGCCCCGAAGGGCGACGCCGCCGCCCCGCTCAAGGCCATGCTGGTCGACGCCTGGTACGACCCCTACCTCGGCGTGGTCCTGCTGGTCCGCGTCTTCGACGGCGTGCTGAAGGCCGGCCAGCGGGTCAAGTTCATGCAGAACGGCTCGACCCACCTGGTCGACCGCGTCGGCGTCTTCCTGCCCAAGAACACCCCCGTCGACCAGCTCGGCCCGGGCGAGGTCGGCTTCATCACCGCCCAGATCAAGGAGGTCGCCCACGCCGCCGTCGGCGACACCATCACCGACGAGAAGCGCCCCACGGCCGAACCGCTGAAGGGCTTCAAGGAGGTCCAGTCGGTGGTCTTCTGCGGCCTGTTTCCGGTCGACGCCGCCGACTTCGAGGACCTGCGCGCCGCCATC
>JANJTI010000156.1 GCA_024711185.1 Brevundimonas sp.
CCAGGTTGACCAGCGCGTCGTCGGTGAACTGGAACCGGGACATGGTGTCGAAGAACAGAACCACGTCCTCGCCCTCCATGCGGGCGTTCTCCCTCACGACCAGCGCGCCCTGCAGGAAGAAGTGCTCGCCGGGAGCCAGCAACACCCGCGCCGTCCCGGAGGCCTCGATGCCGCCGCAGTGGCGCCCGGGCCGGACATAGTGGACGCCCGAGGCGACCCTCCTCCTGTTCGCCAGCTCCACTGCGGTGCACGCGAGGTTGAGGGCCGGGTTGCGGCGGAGGTCGAGATCCGCGAAGGGATCGGCGATCGGCGCCGCGCCCGTGCTCGCCGAAGGGCTGATCGAGCCGCTCGCGGTGGTCACCGCCTGCACCGAGGCGGCGGAGATATTGCCCCCCTGTACGGCGATGTCGCGGTTGGAGTGCACCAGGCACGCGGGCGCCTTCATCTGGCCCGAGTCCGTGACATTCAGCAGCCTGACGCCGACCGATCCGCTGATCAGCACGCACAGCGGCGTCAGACCGGCGGTCGAGGCGGTGGCGTCGCCGACGAAATTCCAGCCGCCGGGCGGCAGCATGTTGGCGAAGAATGAGGTGCGATGCCCGCGCAGCAGCACGCGGATGGCGCGTTGACCGCCGCGGTCCAGGATCTCGTAGCTGGCCTCGTAGTCGGGGGCCTCGGTCCACTCCTCCATCTGTCCCCGGACGAAGGCGTCGGCCCGCTCGCGCGCCGCCGAACCGTCTGTCGCCAGCGCCAGCGCCGGCGCGCCCGCCAGGGCCGCGGCGTCAGCGATCGACTGCAGCCGTCCCTTGGCGGTGTGCACCGCCATCAGGTCTATCCCCCCGACGCCGAGCAGCATCACCGCCGGCCCCACCATGGCGAACTTCAGCGCGATGGAGCCGCGCTCCGACCTGCCCAGCCGTCCGGCGAACCGCAGTACGGAGCGAAGCGCCCGCGGAATCATGCCGCCTCCGCCCCGCGTTCGATCCCGGCCCGGCGCTCGGCGCGGAGCACGTAGCGGATCTGGTAGGTCAACAGCCGCCAGTTCAGCGGCTTCATCACGAAGGAGGCGGCGCCCAGGTGGAAGCACCGATCGACCGCCTCGACGTCCTCGCGGCCCGTCTGGACCACCACCGGGACGTCGCGCAGGGCGAGGTCCGCCCGCATCCGCTCCAGCACCGCGAAGCCGTCTAGCCCCGGCATCTCCAGATCCAGCAGGACGAGATCGTAGCGCTGCCTCGCCATCTTCTGCAGGGCGTCTTCGCCGCCGGCCGCCACATCCACGGTCGTGCTGGGGGACTCCAGGTTCACCCGGGCGAACTCGCGCAGTATCGGATCGTCGTCGACGAACAGGAGCCGCGCATCGTCCTCAAGGACGTAGAAGAAGCCACTCATCGGGGCCCTCCTGACGCCGACCTGCGCCTGTCCCCACCGTCCGCACCATTAAGCGTCGAGTCATTAAGGGACGGTATAGCTTCACAATCCGGAAGTCGGGGGCGGACGCTTGCAAGAGGATAGACCGACCAAATACCGGGGCTCGATCCGGCGTAAACTGGTCGGACTGGTGATCGCCGCCCTGGCGACCACTGCCGTTATTACGGCAACGCTTATGGGCTGGACCGACGCCCGTCGCCAGACCGACCTCGAGACCCAGCGCCTGACCCAGACCGCGAAGGTCATCGGCTCGCTGGCGTCGGATTCCGTTCGGGAGGGCGACCGCCCCGGCGCCTTCGCCGCCCTCCGTTCGATCGCGCAGACCCCCGACGTCACCTACGGCCGGATTCAGCACAATGACGGGAGCCTGGCGGCGGAGACCGGCGGCGGCGTCCGCCTCCAGTCCGACACCCGCGTCGCCGACGACTCCGCCGCCTCTGTCTGGTCGGTGCTCAACACCGGCACCATCGAGGTCCAGGCCCCGGTAGTCAGCCAGGGCGAGACCGTGGGCCGGATCACCTTGCTGGCCCGGACGCCCGGCCTCCGCGGCCGGGTGCTCAGCTCGGTGCTGATCTCCCTGCTCGGCGCAGGGGTCGCCACCCTCGCCGGACTGCTGATCGCGCTTCGCCTGGCCCGGCGGATCAGCGAGCCGCTGGTCCAGCTCGCCGCCTTCGCCAATACGGTGCGCAGGACCGGCGACTATTCCGCCGATCCCGACATCGCCGCCGACGGCGAGGTCGGCGATCTGGTCAGCGGCCTGCAAGAGATGCTGGCCGGGCTTCGGGCCCGCGACCGGCGCATCGCCGACCACGTCGCCGGGCTGGAGGCCGAGGTCGCCGAGCGCACCGCCGAGCTCTCCGAGGCCAAGGCCGCCGCCGAGGCCGCCAACGCCGCCAAATCCGACTTCCTCGCGGTGATGAGCCACGAGATCCGCACGCCGATGAACGGCATCCTCGCCCTCAGCGAACTGCTGGCGAAGTCGGATCTGCCCGACCGGCAGCGTCGCTACGCCGACGTCATCGCCAAGTCCGGCAAGTCACTGATCGGCATCATCAACGACATCCTCGACTTCTCGAAGGTCGAAGCGGGCAAGATGGAGCTCGAGAGCATCGAGACCGACCTCGCCGACGTGGCTGAGGACGTCGCCAGCCTGTTCGCCGAGCGCGCGGCCAGCAAGGGCCTCGACCTCGCGGTTTATGTCGACCCACGCCTCGGGCCCGTGCTGGGCGACCCGACCCGCCTGCGCCAGGTGATCAGCAACCTCGTCAACAACGCCATCAAGTTCACCGAGACGGGCGGGGTGCTGATCCGCATCGATCGCGCCGTGGATGGAGCCGGGATCGAGGCGGCGGTCATCGACACCGGTCCCGGCATTCCGGCCGACAAGCTGCCCAAGCTGTTCGAAGCCTTCTCCCAGGAGGACCAGACCACCACCCGCAAACACGGCGGAACCGGCCTCGGCCTCGCCATCTGCGACCGTCTGGTCAGGGCCATGAGCGGCGAGTGGAGATTGGCCAGCGAGGAGGGCGCGGGGTCGAGCTTCGGGTTCGTCGTTCCCCTGCCCGCCGCGGGCGACCTGACCGGTTTGCCCGTCTTCGCCGACGACTGGACCGTCAGCCTCGCTGGCGAGGCGCCCCGGACGGTCGAGGCGGTCGGACTCTATCTCGACGCTCTCGGGGTCGCGCGCGCAGCGGAGCCCACCGGCGCCGTGATCCGCGTCGAGCCCGGCGCCCTGCGCCTGGAATTCCCCGGCGCCGCCGACGCCCGCCCGGGCTGGTCCATCTCGGCCCCTGTCCGCCGGCTCGAGCTGATCCGCGCCCTCGCCGCCCTGCAGGCCGGTGAGAGCCCGGGCGCCACGAAGGCCAACGCCGGGGCGGAAGCCCTCACCTTCCCCGGAGCCCGCGTCCTGGTGGTCGACGACTCGGAGGTGAACCGCGAGGTTGCGGGCGAAGCCCTGTCTCGTCTGGGCGCGGCGGCCGACTTCGCCGAAGACGGCCTGGAGGCGGTCGAGGCCCTGCGCACCGGTTGCTGGGATCTGGTGCTCATGGACGGTTCGATGCCCCGCCTTGACGGCTTCGAGGCCGCGCGCCGGATCCGCGAGGAGGAGGTCCGCGACGGTCGTCCGCGCGCCGCCATTCTGGCGCTCACCGCTCACGTGGTGGGCACCGCGGCCGACGCATGGAAAGCCGCCGGCATGGACGGCGTGATCCACAAGCCCTTCACCCTGCAGGACCTGACCCGCGCCCTGCAGCAGCACTGCGGCCGCTACGCCGTCGCCGGAGCCGGCTCGCAGGCGGGGAAGCCCGCTGCAGCGCCTGCCACGGAACCGGAAGACGATCTGTTCGACTCCGCGCTGCGCAGCGAACTCAAGGCCATGGCCGAGGCGGGCCGGGCAGACTTCGTGGCCCGCGTGGAGGGGCTCTACGCCGAGAACGCCCCGCAGCGGCTCGCAGATGTGCGGACGGCGGCCGCTGCGGGTGATCTCGACGGGCTCGCCCGGGCGGCCCACGCGCTGAAGTCGATGAGCCTCAGCCTCGGCGCCCGCGCCGTGGCCTCGGCCGCCGCGGCCCTCGAGACAGCCGCACGGCGAAACGAGCGCCCGCCCGGCGCGGTGGACGATCTCGCCGCCCGGCTGCACAGAACGCTGCAAGCCATGGGCGCCTCCGCCGCTGCGGCGCCTGTCGATCCGGCCGCTGCCCTCCGCCAGGCCGTCGCCGACGGCGAGCTCGATGTGGTCTTCCAGCCGATGATGGATCGCGCCGGGTCCTTCTCCGGCAAGGTCGAGGCGCTGGTGCGCTGGAACACCGCCGACGGTCTCGTCCGCTCGCCCGAGGATTTCGTTCCCGAGTTCGAGGCCGCCGGGGCCATCGAGCATCTGACCGACTTCGTGCTGGAGAGGGCCATGCGGATCGCAGGCGCCCGCGCCGACGTCCGGGTGTCGGTGAACGCCTCCGCCGGCGAGTTCCAGCGCCCCGACTTCGCGGACCGGGTGCGCGCCGCCGCCGAACGCGCAGGCTTCCCGCTGACTCGCCTCGAGATTGAGGTCACCGAGACCGCCATCCTCGACATCGACCATGCCCGCCCCACGCTCGACCGGCTGGCGACGCTGGGGGTGGGCGTGGCGCTGGACGATTTCGGCGCCGGTTACACCAGCCTGCACGCCCTGCGGGAGCTGCGCTTCGCCACGCTGAAGATCGACCGCAGCTTCGTGGAGCGCTGCGTCGACGACACCGCCTCCGCGGCCATCATTCACGCGGTCATCGCCGTCGGCCGCTCCCTCGGCATGCAGGTGGTGTGCGAGGGCGTGGAGACGCCCGAGCAGGCCCGCTTCCTGCGTACGGCGGGCGTCCACCTCATCCAGGGCTGGGTCTACGCCCGCGCCGGCGCCTTCGAGGACCTGCCTCCCGCCGGCGCCGCCGCCGCATGACGTTAACCAATCCCGTTCCGGAAATTGCAGGGTTTGCCGACGATCCTTCGTGGCAGAGGTAAGCATGGCCATAGTACTCGTAGTCGACGACGATCCCACGATCCGCGCCATCGTGACCGAACTGCTGCGCGAGGAGCGGCATGCGATCGTCGAGGCGGCCGACGGCGATGAAGCGCTGCGCGCGCTGGACGAGACGCCGGCCGAACTGGTCGTGCTCGACATGCTGATGCCCAATCGCGACGGCCTCGAGACGATCATGGAGATCCGTCGCCGGCACCCGGCGGTGCGAATTCTCGCCATCTCTTCCGGCGGCAACATCGGGGTCAGCAATCTGCTCGGGATGGCGCGGGTCTTCGGCGCCGACGAGACGCTGGCCAAGCCGCTGTCCTTCACGACCTTCGCAGACACGGTGAACCGTCTGCTTGAAAGGCGTTCGCCCGACAAGACCCCGCGGGCCAGCCAGGCCTGACGGCCGCTTCAGGGCGTGGGCCGCGGCTCTTCCGCCGCCCAGCGTCGCGGGGGACCATCCGGGCGCATCACCCGACGTTCGTACGCGGTGGCCGCGCCAGGCCGGTGGCCGGGGAAGGCGTAGCCCGCATCGTCCAGCCGCGGATCGCCCCACTCGCCGTAGCGATAGCCGTAGTAGCCGTTCTCGACTTGCCGGAAGCTCAGGTCCAGCCGACCATCCTCGCCAATCGGCAGCGAGACCGCCGCGCCGTAGTCCCGGTACCCCCCCGTTCCGACGGTCACGCTGAACTCGCCAAGCGGCTCGCGGTCCTCGCCGGGCGGCCCCTCGGTCCAGGTGCGGGCGACCGGCGCGCGAGAGGCCAGCCAGCGCTCGATCTGCTGGTCGGTGCTCAGTCCGTGCGGAGCGGCTTCCTGGGCGGCCCGCTCGACCGGCGGCGGGACGGGTCCGGCCGCGACCCCGAGAGCGACGGGGGTTCTCGGCGCCGTGGCCACCGCAGCGTCGGGATCGCTGGTCACGACGGCGGCGGCCGCCATCAGGGTGATCAACATGCGCCGGTCTCCTGTGCCGAACCCACCGTGGCCCCGAATGCGGCCAAAGTCAGGCCTCGCCATCGCCGCGGCCCAGCGGATCGGGCAGCGGTTCGCCCTCCGGCACGAAGCTCAGGGCGACCGAATTGATGCAGTAACGCAGCCCGGCGGGCGGCGGTCCGTCGGGGAAGACATGGCCCTGATGGCTGTCGCAGCGGGCGCAGCGGGTCTCGACGCGCACCATGCCGTAACTCTCGTCTCGCACCGCCTTCACATGCGCCGGGTCGACCGGTTCCGTAAAGCTGGGCCAGCCGGTGCCGCTCTCGAATTTGGTCCGGCTGCGGAACAGCGGCAGACCGCACTCGCGGCAGCAGAACACCCCGGCCCGCTTCTCGCCCAACAGGGTCCCGCAGAAGGGCGCCTCTGTCCCGTGCGCCAGCAGCACCCGCCGCTCCTCCGGCGAGAGGTCGCGCTCGAGTCCGGCCCGCTCCTCCGGATCCGGGGGCGTCAGGTCGTAGCCGGAGGCGGAGCGCAGCACGTCGGTCATACGTTCCAGATAGGCGGCGCGGGCTTTCGCTTCCAGCCCGGTCCCGGACCTCTCAGGTGAACCAAATCCGGCGTGAGGGATTCCGTCGAGGACTGCTCAGCTTCTGGAGGAGGCGGACTCATGGCGCCCGTACGCATGATCGGCACGGCCGTTCACCGGATTCTCCTTGCCTTCCCGACGGCGCTCTTCCCCGCCGCCCTGGTGACCGACATCGCCTATCTGCGCACGGCCGAGATGCAGTGGACCAACTTCTCCGCCTGGCTGATCGTCGGCGGCCTGGTGTTCTGCGGCGCCGTGCTGGCGTGGAGCCTGATCGACCTACTGCTCGGCCTCAGGGTCGACAGGAGCCGGGGGCGTCTGATCTACCCCGGCCTGCTGGCGATCCTGTTCGTGCTGGGCCTGCTCAACGCCTTCAAGCACAGTCAGGACGCCTGGAGCTCGGTCGGCGCCTTCGGCCTGATCCTGTCGATCCTCAGCGCCCTCGTCGTCCTCGTCGCCGCCTTCATCGCGTACTCCGGCGTCCTCAACCGGGAGATCGCCCGATGATCCGCTCCCTCGTCTGCGCCGCCGCCCTGCTCGCCGTCGCCGCGTGCGGAGGCAGCAATCCCGACCTTGATCAGACCGGGCCGCGGCCGGATCTGCCGGATATCCGCGAGACCCTGCTCCCGCCCATGAAGATCGCCAAACCGGTCGGCTGGGGCGATCGCGTCCCCACGGTCCCGACCGGCTATACCGTCACCGCCCTGGCCACGGACCTCCGGATCCCGCGCCAGATGCTGATTCTGCCCAACGGCGACATCCTCGTCGCAGAGGGCCGCGGCGGCGGCGCGCCCAAGCTTCGGCCGAAGGACGTCATCGCCGGCGTCATCAAGAAGAAGGGCAACACCCAGGTCGAGGGCGGCGACCGCATCACCCTGCTCCGCGACGCCAACAACGACGGCCGCCCCGAGGTGCGGACGGTCTTCATCGACAATCTGAACGCCCCCTACGGCCTCGCCTTCGTCGACGGCTACCTCTACGTGGCCAACCAGGACGAACTGGTCCGCTTCCCCTACCGCGACGGGCAGACACGCATCACCGCTCCGCCCGAACGGGTCACCCGTCTGCCCGCCGAGCTCAACCACCACTGGACCAAGGCCCTGACGGCCAGCGCCGACGGCCAGACCCTCTACGTCGGCATCGGCTCGAACTCGAACGTCGGCGAACGCGGCATGGCCGTGGAGGAGGAGCGAGCCGTAGTCTGGGCCGTCGATCGGATCACCGGGGCGCGCCGCACCGTCGCCACCGGCATCCGCAATCCGACCGCCCTCGCCATCGAGCCGACCACAAGCGCCCTGTGGGCGGTGGTCAACGAACGGGACGAGATCGGCCCCCAACTGGTTCCCGACTACCTCACCTCGGTCCGCGAAGGAGCTTTCTACGGCTGGCCGTACAGCTACTGGGGCCAGAACCTCGACCCGCGGGTGCGGCCGCAGAAGCCCGAACTGGTGGCGCGGGCGGTGGTCCCCGACTACGCCCTGGGTTCCCACGTCGCGGCGCTCGGCCTGTCCTTCGCCCGCGACGGCGGCTTCGGCGGCCGGTTCACGGAAGGCGCGTTCGTGGGGCAGCACGGCAGCTGGAACCGCCAGGACCTGTCCGGCTACAAGGTGGTCTGGGTGCCCTTCTCCGGCGGCCAGCCCGCCGGCGAGCCCATCGACTTCGTCACCGGCTTTCTCACCGACGACGGCCGCGCCCGCGGTCGGCCGGTAGGCGTGGTGTTCGATCCCGCCCGACGCATCCTGCTGGTCGCCGACGACCTGTCGAACACCGTCTGGCGCGTCGCGCCGGCCGGCGCAAACGCAACGGGCGGGAGCGTCGCCGCTCCCGCCCGCTGACAGGCTGGTCCCGGAAGCTTCGATCAGCCGCCGAACAGGCCGTTCACGAAGGCCCGCACCGCCGCTTCATCGGCCGGTTCGCCGGTGTAGCGCAGGGCGCCGGC
>JANJTI010000163.1 GCA_024711185.1 Brevundimonas sp.
CAGGTCTACGAGCTGACGCCGTGGGGCCTGGAGGCCGAGGCGGTGATCCAGGCGCTGGGACGGTGGGCGGCGCGGGCCCGGGAGCTGCTGCACATCGAGGGCGATCCCGGCGCTTTCCTGCGCTTCGCCGGCTGGTTTGAACTGCCGCCCAAGGCGACGAAACCGGGGGGCTGAGCCCTCAGGCGAGCATGTCGAGCAAGGTCCCGGCCATCCGGTCGGTGCTCCTCAGAACGGCGGCGTTGGCCTCGAAGGCGACCTCCGCCTCGATCCGTTCGACCGTCTCCCCGGCAAGGTCGCCCAGCGGATCGGCGGCGGTGCGACGGGCGCTGGCGTCGAAGCGGGCGGCGGCGGAGGCCAGTCCGGCGGCGGCGATGGCGTGGGCCTGCATGGCGGCGTCTCTCCTGCGCTCGCAGCGAGCTTGTCCATCGGGGCTGAAGGAGAGGCGAACAAAGCTGGTGAACGGCCGCGGGCGGAGAACCCACGGCAGGGCGGAGACTTCGGCTACGCCGGACGGTGACCCGGGGGAGGCGGCGAGGAGATCCGGACGACATTCCGGCGTGACAGGGTGGACCCGGCGACGGGACATGGAGGACGGTTCCGGGACCGTTGGGGGACCAACCGGCGACGCTTCGCCACTTCCCCTCCGGACAGGGTGGAGAGGGGGGACATGCCCTGCGACCGATTCTGACGCACCCGACCCCCAGGGTGGGCGCCATGGAGCACTACCGCCTTCGAAAGTATCGCGCTCCCGAGGTCTGGGCCCGGGTCCGGGAAGCCTATGTCGCCGGCGAGCCGGGGCCGTCGGTGGCGCGGCGTTTCGACGTCGGGCTGGCGAATCTTCGCAAACGGGCGCTGCGTGAGGGGTGGACCCGGAACCGGGTGGCGGAGCAGGCGGTCCGCGACGGGTTCGCGCCGGGGCTTCCGGCTTCGCCGGCCGCGGGCGTGGGAGGCGATCCGCTCGCGGCCCTCCAGGAGACCACGATCGACGACGGAGTCTCGCGGGCCGTTCATCGCGCGGCCTGGCTGCTGGCCGAAGGTCGAGGCGGCGAGGCCCTGTCGCTGATCCGGGCGGTGGAGGCGCTGGTCAGGCTGACCGGATGCGAGGGCGAAGCCGCGCGCGAGCTGGAGCGGATGCGGGTCATGGCGCAGATCGGCCGCAGGCGAGGACGCTGAGCCGGGGGTCATTTGCGCGGCGACAACGCGCGCGGTCCGGGCGCGCGCTAGCGGAGCCGCATGGCGTGGTTGTCGACCAAGACCTATGGAACCGACCGCGGCCTGAGCTGCGCCTACAGGCAATGGGCGGCGCGCTCGCACTGCGCCCTGCTGCACGGCTATTCGCTGGGCTTCACCTTCACCTTCGCGGCCGAGCAACTGGACGAGCGCGGCTGGGTGATCGACTTCGGCCGGGACGGCTTCGGGCCGATCCGCGACTGGCTGCACGCGACCTTCGATCACACCCTGCTGGTGGCCGCCGACGATCCGGAGATGGCCGAGTTCCTGCGCCTGCGCGACCGCGGGCTGGCCGAGGTGCGCATCCTGCCGGGCGTGAGTTGCGAGCGGATCGCCGCCTGGGTCGGCGAGCAGATGCAGCCGGGCGTGCGCGAGCGCACTGGAGGGCGCTGCTGGATCGAGTCGGTCGAGTGCTTCGAGCACGGCGCCAACAGCGCCCTCTGGCGCAATCCCGAAGCGGTGCTGCGGCAGGTTTCGGCCGAGATCCTGAACCGCGCCCTGACCGGCGAGGCCGGGGTCCAGGCCTGAGCGGATCCGCGACTGACTCGACCGGCCGCTTGCCCCGCGAGGGCGGCGGAGTCATCGTTCCGGCATGACCACCCAGGAGCCGGCGGGCGGACGCTTCCAGAGTTTCGAGGCCTTCTATCCGTACTACATCCACGAGCACTCCAACCGGACGTGCCGACGGATTCACGTGGTCGGCTCCGGACTGGTGCTGCTCGCGCTGGCCGTGGCGGTCGTGACGCGGAACCCGTGGTGGCTGCTGGCCATGCCCGTGATCGGCTACGGCTTCGCCTGGGTCGGACACTTCTTCTTCGAGAAGAACCGGCCGGCCACCTTCCGGTATCCGCTGTGGAGCCTGATGGGCGACTGGCGGATGTTCTTCGAGACGGTGAGCGGCAAGCGCCGCTTCTGAGCGTCAGCGGTTGGCGGGGTCCTGGAAGGCGAACAGGCTGACCGCCAGCACGGCGGCGGCGTCGCGATCGGGGGAGCCGGCGGGCGGCAGGTAGAAGGTGGGGCGCAGGCCGTTCAGGTCGACGCCGCCGATATCCACCCCCTCCCGGCTGATCACATAGCCCATGACCCGGCCGCCGCCCCAGGGCAGGCCGCCGACGCGCCGGGTTTCCACGCGGTAGACGGCGTCGCCCCAGGTCATCTCGCCGGCGCGCTGCGGCTGCTGCAGACGGGCGAACAGGCTGCCGCGCGCGAGCGCGAGGGTCAGGCGCGCGCCGGCCGGGGCGGCCCCAGCATATTCGCACTCGTAGCTGAGGGGCTCCCGGTCGAAGGTGATCCACAGGATCTGGCGGTGGCTCTGGCCGCCGCCGCAGTCGCCGCGGACCTCTCCGAGCGAGGGGCCGGAGACGTCGAACTCCGCCCGGGCCATGTCTCGAGACTGCCAGGGGAGGCGGGTGCTGGAGGCGCGGGCGGCGACCGAGCCGGCGTACTCGCCGATCGCGAAGCCGGGTCGGAGCAGGCTGGGACCGCGGCGGCCCTGCAAGCCGATCCGCTCGGTGCGGTCCGTCAGGGAGGCCGCGTCCTGCGCGGCGGCGGGAACGGCCGCGGCGAGCGCGACGATGGCGGCGGTGCTGGCCATTTTCATGGGCCCCTCCTCATCCGGAGGAGGAGCCTAGCGCGCCGTTTGGCAGAACATCAATCGGCGAAATTCGCCTAGTTCGAGCCGGCCGAGGTGGTCTGGGTCGAGGCCATCAGCGTGGCCTGGCTGGGCACGCGGTCCCACGAAGGCGGGCAACCGTCGAAGCGGCCGGCGTCGACGATCGAGACCCGGTCCTGGTTGAAGCGCATGGCCGGCCGCATCGAGCCACGTCCGTGGCCGGTGTAGAGGTCGATCTTCTGACCCTTGATCGCGCCGCCGGTGTCGGAGGCGTACCAGTAGCCGTCGTGGATCGTGCCGTCGGGCATGCGCATGCCGACGGTCTCGGGGATGAACAGGCGGGTGCGGCGCGGGATGTAGCGGGGGTCGACGGCGACCGTGCGCATCGGGATCGGTCGGCAGCCGAGGCTGTCGTTGCCGGTCGCTCCACCGCCGCCCGCATGGTAGAGGTTGACCCGTGCGCTCCAGCGCGGATCGGCCCCCATCAGGGCGCGGGCGTCGGCCGGCAGCTCGGCGTCGCTGGCGGAACCTTCGTCGGAGGGGGCCGTTGCTTCGGAGCCCAGGCCGCTGGCGACAGCGGTCTCGTAGGACACCGGTTCGCCCGAGGCCGCAGCCGTCGGGAAGGCCAACGCCCAGACGAGGGCGAGCGCAGCGGCAGTGCCGAACATGCGATGACTCACGGAATCACCGGCCCCTGACGTCCGGCGAGGGGGCTTTTGCCGCCGGAATGTGTCGAAATCCAGCCTTCAGAGATCAGGTGCGACCACCTGTCCGGTCCAGCGGTGGATAAGCGGGCCTTGGCGAAGGATGAGCGGATTCGGCGTCGGCAACAGCGAGGATGTCTGATAGCTGTATTCGCAGATCAGAAACTCTATGCTGGCGCACAATGCTTACTGTCTATGGCGATATTCGCTCCGGGAACTGTTTGAAGGTTCGCTGGCTGCTGGACCGGATGGGTCAGGATTATCAGTGGATCGAGACGGATGTCATGTCGGGGATCACCCGAAGTCCAGAATTCCTCAAGATGAATCCGGCCGGACAGCTGCCCACGGCGGTGCTGGCCGACGGCCGGTCGCTGGCCCAGTCGAACGCCATACTTGTCCACATGTCCGAAGGCTCGGACTGGATCCCGCCCGACGCATATGACCGGGCGAGGATGTTCGAATGGCTGTTCTGGGAGCAGTACAGCCACGAGCCGTACATCGCGGTGGCCCGCTTCCAGCGCGCCCTGCTGGGCAAACGCGGCGACGAGATCGAGCCGCGGCTGATGGAGCGCGGCCATGCCGCGCTGGCGCGGATGGAAGCGGCGCTGGCGGAGACGGACTGGCTGGCGGGGGCGGCGCCGACGATCGCCGACCTGTCGCTGGTCGCCTACACCCGGGTCGCGCCGGAAGGCGGCTTCGACCTGGCCCCCTACCCAGCGGTGCGGGCGTGGATCGCGCGGGTGGAGGACGCCTTCCGGATCGTCTAAGGCGGAGCGTCCTTCGGAGTCCGCCCATGAAACGCCTCGCCCTCGCCGCCGCCGCCGTTTTCGCCGTGGCGGCCGCCGCCGTCCCCGCCGCCGTCTCGGCCTGGGGCAATACGGGACACCGGCTGATCGGCGTGGCGGCGGTGCGGGCCCTGCCGGAGGAACTGCCCGCCTTCCTGAGGACGGCGGGTGCGGCCGCCGAGATCGGCGAGCTGTCGCGCGAACCGGATCGCACCAAGGGCGGCGGCCAGCCGCACGACCGCGAGCGCGACACCGCACACTTCATCGACATGGACGACCAGGGCCGGGTGATGGACGAGCGCGGCATGTCGATCGACGCCCTGCCGCGGCTGAAGTCGGAATACGACGCCGCCCTGACGACGGCGGGTCTGGACGTCGACGACGCGGGCTGGCTGCCCTACGCGATCATGGACGGCTACCAGCAGCTGGTGCGGGACTTCGCCACCTGGCGTGTGCTCGCCGCCGCCGAGGCGCGCGAGACCGACCCGGGCAGGCGGGCCTGGTACCGCGAGGACCGGCTGCGGCGCGAGGCGCTGATCCTGCGCGACGCAGGCTATCTGGGACACTACGTCGGCGACGGGGCCCAGCCGCACCACACGACGATCCACTACAACGGCTGGGACCGGAACACGCCGAACCCGGAGGGCTTCACCACCTCGCGCCAGACGCACGGCGCCTTCGAGGGGGCGTTCACGGCCCGGGTGGCGCGGCTGGACGCGGTCGAGGCGGCGATGCGCGCGCCGCAGCTGCAGGGCTTCGACCTGCGCGCCCGCGTTCCCGCCTATCTTCGGACGACGCTGGCCGAGGTGCTGCCCTTCTACCGGCTGGAGAAGGCAGGAGGCTTCGCCGAGGGCGACGCGCGCGGGCGGGACTTCGCCATCGCGCGGCTGGCCGCGGGAGCCTCGGAGCTGCGCGACCTGATCGTGCTGGCGTGGCGCGACTCCGCCGACGACAGCATCGGCTGGCCGGCGGTGAAGGTGGCCGAGGTCGAGGCCGGAACCGCGGACCCGTGGCTGGCGATGTACGGCGAGGACTGACCGGTTGGACGCCTCGCCGGAGCAGCTGATGGCGCTGGCGTCGCAGCTGCGCGCCGCCGTGCTGGCGGGCGAGGCGGCGGCAGCCTACCGGCGGCTGCTTGCGATCCTGCCGGAGCTGCCGGACAGCTGGTACAACCTCGCCCTGATGGAGCGCGCCTGCGGACGGTTCGAGGCGGCGCTGGCCGCCTACGAGGAGGCGCTGCGGCGCGGGGTGAGCGGGCCCGAGGAGGTGCGGCTGAACCGGGCCGTGATCCTGACCGACGATCTGGGACGGCACGATCTGGCCGAGGCGGAGCTGGCCGAGGCGCTGAGGCTGCGGCCGGACTGGCCGCCGGCGCTGCTGAATCTCGGCAACCTGCACGAGGACATGGGGCGGCGCGACGCGGCGCGGGCGGCGTATGAGCGGGCGCTGACGGTCGAGCCGGGCAATGCCGTGGCGCTGGCCCGCCTGGCGGGGCTGCATCGGCCGCAAGGCGCGGACGATCCGCTGATCGGTCGGCTGCGGGCGGCGCTGGGCGAGCCGGGGCGCGACCCGGAAGCGCGAGCGGAGCTGGGCTTCGCCCTGGGCCGCGCGCTGGACGCGGCCGGCGACCACGGCGCGGCCTTCGAGGCCTACGCCGCCGCCAACGCCGCCAGCCGGGCCGCGACGCCCGGCACGCGCTACGACCGGGCGGCGCACGAGGTCTTCGTCGACCGGCTGATCGCCGCCTTTCCGGAGCCAAAACGGGCGGAGCCGGCGGGCGAGCCGGCTCCGGTGTTCATCTGCGGCCTGTTCCGGTCCGGCTCGACACTGGTCGAGCAGATGCTGGCGCGTCACAGCCGGGTGACGGCGGGCGGGGAGCTGGGGCTGGTCCCGGCGCTGGCGGGCCGCATCCGGCCGTATCCGGAGGCGCTGGCGGAGGCGCAAGGGGCGGACATCGGCCGGCAGGCGCGGGCGATGTACCTCGAGGGGCTGCGGGCGGCACGGCCCGGGGCGGAGGTGGTCACCGACAAGCGCCCGGACAACTTCCTGCACATCGGCCTGATCAAGACGATGTTCCCCGCCGCCCGCATCGTGCACACGGTGCGGCAGCCGCTGGACGTGATCCTGTCCAACTGGTTCCTGCATCTGGACCGGTCCGTGCCGCAGGCCCTGGATCTGGAAGACATGGCCCACTGGCTGCTGCAGCACGACCGGCTGATGGCGCACTGGAAGACGCTCTATCCCGACATCATCGAGGTCGACTACGACCGGCTGGTGGTGGAGCCGCGGCCGGTGCTGGAAGACCTGCTGCAGCGCCTCGGGCTGGACTGGGAGGGCGCCGTGCTGGACTTCGGCGCGGCCGAGACCGGGGTGCGCACGGCCAGCGTCTGGCAGGTGCGCGAGCCGCTGTACCGCCGCTCCTCCGGGCGCTGGCGGAACTACGCGGCGCATCTGGGGCCGGCGCGGGCCATGCTCGGGCTTCCGCCGGCGGAGGCGGAGGGCTAGTCAGGCCCGATGTCCGAACCACTTCCCCCCCTCGTCATCCTCGACAAGCCGCAGCTGGCCGACAACATCGGCGCGGTGGCGCGGGTGATGGCCAATTTCGGCCTGTCCGAACTGAGGCTGGTCAGCCCGCGCGACGGCTGGCCGCAGGACCGGGCCTGGGCCGCGGCCTCAGGGGCCGACTGGGTGCTGGAGGGGGTGAAGGTGTTCGGCAGCGTCGCCGAAGCCGTCGCCGACCTGACCACCGTCTTCGCCACCACGGCCCGGCCGCGCGAGACGCGCCTGCCGGTGCGGACGCCGCGGGAGAGCGCCCGGCTGCTGTTCGACGACGCCGCCTCCGGGCTGAAGGTCGGGCTGCTGTTCGGGGGCGAACGGGCCGGGCTGGAGACCGTGGACATCGCCCGGACGCAGGGGATCGTCACCATCCCCATCGACCCGCGCCACCATTCGCTGAACCTGGCCCAGGCGGTGGCGATCAACGCCTATGAGTGGCGGACCCTGATCCTCGACGCCCCGCCGCCGAAGTTCCGCGAGGGCGCGCCGCCGGCGTCGAACGCCCTGCTGCTGGGCATGTACGAGCACCTCGAGGCCGAGCTGGACGAGGCTGGCTTCTTCCATCCGGCGGAGAAGAAGCCGTCGATGAGCCAGAACCTGCGGGTGATGCTGGGCCGGGCGGCGTTCACGGCGCAGGAAGTCGCGACCTTCCGGGGGGTGATCACGGCTCTGTCGAAGGGGCGGGGACGGGTGCTGGAGAAGTTGGCGAAGAAGGCGGCGGCCGGAGACTAGACCAGCAAACGCTCCACGAACGCCGGCACGGTCTCCGTGGCCGGTCCGTACAGCCCCTTGTCAAACCGTCGGCGGCCCATAGTCGGCTCCAGATTGATCTCCACCGTCCGGGCGCCGGC
>JANJTI010000164.1 GCA_024711185.1 Brevundimonas sp.
GACGGGCCCCGGCCGCACCCCGGCCGCCGGGCCGGCCTCGGAAGGTTTCGCCGCGCCGCCGCCGGCCGGGTCGGTCGCCGCCGTGGCCGGGGCCAGCTAGGTGATCCAGCCGGGCGACACCATTTCCGGCATCGGCCGGCGCTTCCAGACGCCGGTGCAGGTGCTCATCGACCTGAACGGCCTCGGTCCGCGGGCGAGCATCTCGCCCGGCCAGCGGCTGATTCTTCCGCGCGGCGCCGTCGATGTCGGGGGCGATCCCTACGCGACCGGACCGGCTCCGGAAGGAATGAGCACGCCGGAGGAGGCGCCGCCGCCTCCGCCGCCGCCGCCTCTCCCGACGGCCGCCCCGACTCCCGTGCCGCCGTCGCGCCAGCCGGCCGCTACCGCCGCGCCGACGGCGCCCCCCGCCGCCTCGACCGTGGCGCTGGACTGGCCGGTGCGCGGCGAGATCGTGCGACGCTTCGGCCCGGTCGGCCTGGGCGAGCGCAACAACGGGATCAACATCGCCGCGCCGGCCGGAACGGAGGTGCGGGCGGCGGCCGCGGGGCGGGTGGGCTATGTCGGCGACGACCTGGCCGGGCAGGGGCTGACGGTGCTGATCGTCCACCGCGACGGCTGGCGCACGGTCTACGGCCACCTCGGCTCGGAGACGGTGCAGGACGGCCAGGACGTGCAGGCGGGGCAGGTCATCGGCACCGTGGGAACCAGCGCCGGGGACGGCCGGCCCTCGATGCATTTCGAGACCTGGCGCATGCGCGGCGACGAGCCGAACGCCGTCGACCCGCTGGGCGTGTTGCCGCGATAGCGCAGCCGCCGGCGCGCGCGGGCGCGTCGCGTTGCAAAGTCCGGCGGCGCGCCCTAGGTTCCGCGCCTCATTTTCCGGGGGCGCCGCCGCGAGCCGGCCGGCCCGATCAAGGACGTATCGATGACTGCTGCCGACGGCGGCCTGATGGCCATTATCGTGAACTTCCTGCCCTTCGTGGCGATCTTCGTCCTGTTCTACTTCCTGATGATCCGCCCGCAGCAGAAGCGGATGAAGGAGCACCGGGCGATGATCGAGGCGATCAAGCGCGGCGACACCGTGGTGATGTCCAATGGCATGATCGGCAAGGTCACCCGCGTCGAGAACGAGGAGGCCATGGTCGAGATCGCCCAGGGCGTGAACGTGCGCGTGGTCAAGTCGATGGTCAGCGAGGTCCGCAACCGCACGGCCATCGCCGCCAACGACTCCAAGGCCTGAGCGGCCGCCTGAAAGGTTCGGGACAGCCCGCATGGTCCATCTGTCGCGCTGGAAGGTCATCCTTCTCGCAGTCACGCTCGCTCTCGGGCTGCTGTTCTCCTACGGCAACGCCCTGAGCCCGGCGCAGCGCGCTGCGCTGCCCGGCTGGCTGCCCAAGCCGACCCTCAATCTGGGCCTCGACCTGCAGGGCGGCTCCTACCTGCTGCTGCAGGTGGACGTCGACGCCATGCGCGAGAAGCGCCTGCAGAACCTGAGCGAGGACGCGCGGCAGGTGCTGTCCGAGGCGCGCATCGGGGTCACCGGGATTGTCCGCGACGGCAACGGGGTGGTGGTCACGGTCGCAGACCCCGGCCAGACCAATGCAGCCGTCGACGCCCTGCGGCGTCTCCTGTCCACCGGCGTGGGGCTGGTGTCCGACCGGACCGTGAACCGCGTCGGCGACGGGCGCATCCGCTACGCCTACACCGACCAGGCCCTGACCCAGATGGGCCCGACCGCGGTCGACCAGTCGATCGAGGTGGTCCGCCGCCGCATCGACAGCCTCGGCACCCGCGAGCCCTCGATCACCCGCCAGGGCGCCGACCGGATCGTCGTCCAGGCGCCGGGCGAGAGCGATCCGACCCAGCTGGAGCGCGTCATCGGGCAGACCGCCCAGCTGACCTTCCAGATGGTCGACGTCGAGAACTCCCTTCAGGAAGCGCTGGCCGGCGCCGTGCCGCCGGACGCCGAGGTGCTGTTCGGTGAGGACGGCACGCCGTATCTGGTCAAGCGCCGGGTGATCGTCTCGGGCGAGAACCTGGTCAACGCCAACGTCACCACCGACCAGAGCAACCGGCCGGCGATCGGCTTCCGCTTCGACGGCCAGGGCGCACGCCGCTTCGGCGAGACCACCGCCGCCAACATCGGCCGGCCCTTCGCCATCATCCTCGACGGCAAGGTGATCTCGGCGCCGCGCATCAACTCGGCCATCACCGGCGGCCAGGGCATCATCGAGGGCAGCTTCACCATCGCCTCGGCCTCCGAGCTGGTGAACCTGCTGAACGGCGGTTCGCTGCCGGCGCCGCTCACCGTCGAGGAGCGCCGCAGCGTCACCGCCTCGCTGGGCGCCGACGCGGTCCGTGCGGGCCAGATGGCGACCCTGATCGCCTTCATCGGCGTGCTGGTCTTCATGATCCTGTCCTACGGCCTGCTGTTCGGCGGCATTTCGGTCGTGGCCCTGCTGATGAACGGCCTGCTGATCATCGCCGCCATGTCGCTGACCGGCGCGACCCTGACCCTGCCCGGCATCGCGGGCCTGATCCTGACCCTGGCCATGGCCGTCGACGCCAACGTGCTGATCTTCGAGCGCATGCGCGACGAGGCCAACGCCGGGCGCTCGCCGATCGCGGCCATGGACGCCGGCTTCAACCGGGCCATGGTGACCATCATCGACGCCAACCTGACCACCATCCTGGCGGCGCTGATCATGTTCTGGTTCGGCGCCGGGCCGGTGCGCGGCTTCGCCTGGACCCTGTCCATCGGCGTCGTCACCTCGGTGTTCACCGCCGTCCTGGTCACCCAGGTCCTTCTCGCCTTCTGGTTCCGCGTGGCGCGGCCGAAGAAGCTGCCGATCGCGTCGTGAGGTCGCCCATGTCCCGCTTCTGGCCCCTCATCAAGCTGCTCCCGATCAAGACGAATTTCCGCTTCGTCCGCTATGCGAGGCTGTTCGGGTCGCTGTCCGTCCTGCTCGTGGTCCTGTCGGTGTTCTTCACCATCTGGCCGGCTGACAACAAGTGCGGCGGCCTGACCTGCGGTGTCGACTTCCTCGGCGGCAACCTGATCGAGATGTCGACCTCGCCCGAGCCCGTGGACCTCGCCGAGATCCGCGCCAGCCTGAACCGTCAGGGCGTGCCCGACGCCCAGGTGCAGAGCTATTCCGTGCCCGGCTCGGACCCCACCGGCCGCTTCCACGCCATGGCCAGGTTCGGCAATCTCGAGGGCGTCACCGCCGGCGAGACCATCAACCGCGTCAAGGCCGGCCTGACCCAGGATCTGGGCGCGGTGCAGTTCACCCGCACCGAGGCCGTCGGCGCCGCGGTCTCGGGCGAGCTGCTGCAGAACGGCATCATGGCCCTGCTGGTCGCGATCGTCCTGATGCTGATCTACATCTGGTTCCGGTTCGAGTGGCAGTTCGGCCTCGGGGCCGTAATCGGCCTGTTCCACGACGTCATCCTGACCTTCGGTCTGTTCGCCCTCACCGGCATGGAGTTCAGCCTGACGGCGGTGGCCTCGATCCTGACGGTGATCGGCTATTCGATGAACGACACCGTCGTCGTCTACGACCGCATCCGCGAGAACCTGCGCAAGTACAAGAAGATGCCGC
This sequence comes from Brevundimonas sp., assembly GCA_024711185.1. Lineage (GTDB taxonomy): Bacteria > Pseudomonadota > Alphaproteobacteria > Caulobacterales > Caulobacteraceae > Brevundimonas. The sequence goes on from JANJTI010000164.1 coordinate 3,603, forward strand.
TGGGAGAACTGATCGACCTGTCGATCAACGAGACCCTGTCCCGGACCATCATGACCGGCGTCACGGCGCTGTTCGCCCTGACCGTGCTGGCGGTGCTGGGGGGCGGGCCGCTGCAGCCGTTCGCCATCGCCCTGATCTTCGGCATCGTGGTCGGCACCTACTCCTCGGTCTACGTCGCCGCGCCGGTGCTGCTGCTGTGGGGCGTCAAGCGGGGCGGGTCCTCGGACGAGGCCAAGCCGATCAAGCTGGGCATGGCCTCCCGCCCATAGGCAAAGACCCCACTTTCTTTCGGTGTTTGTCGGTGAAGCGCGGCTGTAAGGTCGCGCTTCACTGATTCACGACGCCCGGGGAGGGGCGACCGCCATGTTCGCCAGACTGCTTTCCAACTTCCGCACGACCATCCTGCTCAGCCTGCTGCTCGCGGCGGTGATGATCTACGCCTTCGGCCAGCTGGCCCCGGGCGGCTACGACCTCGGCTTCTGGCAGGCGGCGTTCCGCTGGATCCACGTCGTCGCCGGCATCCTGTGGATCGGGCTGCTGTACTATTTCAACTTCGTCCAGATCCGGGTCATGCCGGCCATCCCGGCCGAGCTGAAGCCGGCGATCGGCAAGCACATCGCGCCCGAGGCCCTGTTCTGGTTTCGCTGGTCGGCGCTGGTCACCGTTCTGGCCGGCCTGGCGGTGATGTTCGCCCGCGGTCACGCCTACGCCCTCGAGGTGCTGAGCTTCGGCTTCGCCGGCGGCATGGTCGAGGGCGACCAGCAGTTCGCCCTGATGGGCATCGGCGTGTGGCTGGCGATCGTCATGTTCCTCAACGTCTGGGGGATCATCTGGCCGAACCAGAAGCGGGCCCTGGGCATCGTGCCGGCAGACGACGAGAAGAAGGCGAAGGCTGCCCGCCTCGCCATGCTGGCCAGCCGCACCAACCTGCTGCTCTCGCTGCCGATGCTGACTTCGATGGCCATGTACCAGACGCTGTTCGGCTGATCGGCCGCGGATGACGGACGCCGGGGCCGGGGAGGGCGACCTTTCCGGCCTTTCGCGTTATGGGGCGCGCATGACCGATCTCGACGCCCAAGTCCGCGCCGCCGACCCAGACCGCTGGCTGTCCAGCCGCTTCGTCGCCGACGGCCAGGCGCGCGCGGACCTGATCACGCTCTACGCCTTCGAGGCCGAGCTGGCCTCGATCCCGGCCAAGGTCAGCCAGCCCCTGCTGGCCGAGATGCGCCTGACCTGGTGGGCCGAGCAGATGGACGGGGTGTTCGCCGGGGCGCCGCGCAAGGGCCATCCGGTGCTGGAGGCGCTGGCGAGCGTCGGCGAGCGGCGGGGCCTGGAGCGGCCTTGGGCGGACGCCCTGATCGAGGCGCACGTGGACCGCGCCCACCGCCGGCCGCACGATCTGGAGGCCCTGTTCGTCGGACCGGTGCAGGCGGCGGCGCGGGTGCTGGCGGGGCCGGGAGCGGCCGCCGCGGTCGCCGGGGCGGCCCGGGTCTGGGGGATGACGCTGACGGGACGGGCGGCCGAGGCGGCGGCGCTGCGGCCGGCGGCGAACGCCGCGCTGAAGGGCC